>DATLZF010000292.1:0-10330 GCA_035574135.1 Candidatus Methylomirabilota bacterium | reverse complement strand
AGGGCGGGACTAAACGCGAATTGCGGGCGCCTGAAAAGAAGAATTCATGGCGATGGGCGCACCCCGCCTGCCGACCGCCGGGGCGCCGGGCCGGCGCAACAGCCCCGGGTGATGCGAGCAAGCTCAGGCGTCTTCTTCGTTCTGGCCGTCGGCGCGCCTCCTTGCCACAGTCCGGCGCCATGAAATCCGCGCGATCCGTTGGCAAGCGTAGCGCCCGGTACACGGTGGGCATTGACTTCGGAACCCTTTCCGGTCGGGCCGTGTTGGTGGATGTGGACACGGGCGAGGAAGTCGCCACCGCCGTGCACGAGTACGAGCACGGCGTCATTGAGGAGCATCTGCCCGGAAGTCGGCGGCGGTTGCGGCCGGACACCGCACTGCAAGACCCGGCAGACTACCTGCGCGTCCTCGAGTTGACCATTCCACGTATTCTGCGTCAGGCCGGGGTGCGACCGGCGCAAGTGGTGGGCGTGGGCACGGATTTCACTTCATGCACCCTGCTGCCGACCCGCGCCGACGGCAGGCCATTGTGCTTCGACCGACGCTGGCGGGGCAACCCCCACGCCTGGGTCAAGCTGTGGAAGCACCACGCCGCCCAGCCGGAAGCCCACCGCATCACGGCGCTCGCCCGCGAACGCCGCGAACAATTCATCAGCGCCTATGGGGGACGCTACTCGAGCGAGTGGTTTTTTGCCAAGGTGCTCGAAACGGTGAACCAGGCCCCGGCCGTGTATGACGCGGCGGAGCGGTTCATCGAAGCCGGGGACTGGATCGTGTGGATGCTTTGCGGCAAGGAACGCCGCTGCGTGTCGGCCGCCGGCTTCAAGGCCATGTGGGTATGCCCGTCTGCCGCCGCCGAGGCCGACACCCCTTCCGAGCCGGTCCGCGCCTGGACCTACCCCGATCCCCCGTTCTTTCGCGCCCTCCACCCAAAGCTGGAGCATGTCGTCCGCGACAAGCTGACGTCCTCCATGTGGCCACTGGGCACGCGCGCCGGTGGCCTTACAGCGCACATGGCCCGGCGCGTCGGCCTCCTGCCGGGCACACCGGTGGCCACGGGCAACATCGACGCCCACGTGGCCGTTCCGGCCTGCCGGGTGACGACCCCCGGAAAATTGGTGATGATCATGGGCACCTCCACCTGCCACCTGGTCCTGAGCGAGAGCCGCCGTGTGGTCGAGGGTGCCTGCGGAGTGGTGCGCGATGGCGTGGTGCCCGGCTACTGGGGCTACGAGGCCGGCCAGGCGGGCGTGGGGGATCTCTTCGCCTGGTTTGCCGCCAACGGCGTCCCGGCGGCCGCCGCCGCTGAAGCACGCCGCGCAGGGCTCGACGTTTTTGCCTGGCTGGAACAACAAGCCGCCGGCCTGCGCCCCGGCGAATCCGGCCTGCTCGCGTTGGACTGGTGGGCCGGCTGCCGCTCGGTGTTGATGGATTCCGACCTGAACGGACTCCTGGTCGGCGCCACCGTGGCCACCCGACCGCACGAGATTTATCGGGCCCTGATGGAAGCAACGGCTTTTGGCACGCGCAAGATCATCGAAGCCTTCAACACCCAGGGCGTCGCCATCGACGAACTTTACGCCTGCGGTGGACTCGCCCTGAAGAGTCCGCTGTTGATGCAGCTTTACGCGGATATCACCGGGCGGACGATCCGTCTCGCCCGGTCCGAACAGACGTGCGCCCTGGGCGCCGCCATGCAGGCAGCCGTCGCCGCGGGCGTGTACCGCGATATTCACTCCGCCGCCCGCAAAATGGCTCATCTCCGGCCCGGACTCCTCAAACCGAATCCCGCGCACAAGGCCGTCTATGATGAGCTCTACGCGGAGTACAACCGACTGCACGACTTGTTCGGACGAGATCCGGCCAGCGTGATGAAAGTCCTCAAACGCCTGCGTTTGCGAGCCCTGGGCGTGACCTGAACGGTGCCGGCGCCAGCCCCTGCCTGTTCTTCAAACCACGGGCCACCCGAGCGGAGCGACTCCGCCGCACCCCGCATGGAACGAGTCGAAACGAATGGGAAGACCGCGGATTCAGACACAGTCGGCTGGTGACCATTGAACCAAGTGTTACCGACAGGCAGGATAGGCGCAGGCCCTTCGGTCCCGCAGCCCTTCGTGTACGTTGGTCTTCGTCCATGGTGTGGGTTCGAATCGTCGAGGCCTGGAAGACGGCGCCGCAGACACGCCGCACCGTCACACACCCCGGCCGGCCCCGTCGGCATCCGTCACAAATGCCGGCAGCCATCGCGTCCAGAGCCACAGATTTACCTTGCGCATGGGAGTTCCTTTCGACTACTCCAAGCAAGAACCGGGAAGCAACACCATACCAACGCCAAAGGATGCGAAAGGAAACGAGTTATGTCTGATGAACACATTACAGAGTCCGGCACCGGCACGGTACAGCAGGATCAACCAGCGTCTCCGGCTTTGGTGAAAGATCCGAACGTTCTTGAGGAAGCGGAACTGGATTGGGTGTTCTGCCCCGGCGAGCAGCGAATGATCGCCGGTTGTCCACCGCCGTCAACCTGCAGCCCACGATTCACGATGACCAAGGAATGGGTGCGCCTGACGGGCCACCTGAAGGCTCGACAGATTTACAAGCCCGTCACCTCCGCGGCCGACAGCGTTGCCCCCGCTGCTCCGCCCCCGCCCCGCCCCGCAGACAAAGCCGTGCTCAAACAATGGGTCTTCCAACTGGTGCTCGAGCGCCTGTGGGGACCGCTGCGCGAGGCGGAGAAGGAGTTGCAACAAGATCATCCGGATCGTCACTGCAAGCTCTGCTGTGACCACTTCGATTTCGCGCAGCCGCCCGACATGCCACTGCCCGACGACCCCAAGAAGACCAGCCCGGTGCTCGATGCCCCAACCATTCTCAACAAGGCCTTCGAGGTCCTTCTGCAGCGCAACTGCGGTTGCGGCCCGTAATCCGCGCCCTGATTCGCTTCGCCCCCCGACACGGGACGCTCGACCAAAGCGGCGTCCCCCGGCATGACCCCACTAATCCTCCGCTGCAAGCTGGCCCTGGGGGACCTCGTCTTGCTCACGGCCGCCGTCCGGGACCTGCACCGTGCCTGCCCGGGCAGGTTCCTGACCGATGTCCGAACCGCTCATCCGGAGGTGTGGGAGAACACGCCCCATCTGACGGCTCTGGACGAATACGCGCCGGACGTGCGCGTGATCGACTGCGACTACCCCCTGGTCCAGCAGAGCAACACCGCGGCGCGCCACTGCCTGCACGGCTTTACCGAGTTTCTCTCGGGCAAGCTCGGCCGGCGAATCCCCCTCACCGAATTCCGCGGGGACATTCATCTTTCTCCGGCGGAACTCATCTCACCCTGCGCCGTGCATACTCTGGTAGGAGCGCAGGTTCCCTTTTGGCTCATCGCGAGCGGAGGTAAAAGCGATTACACCGTCAAGTGGTGGGATCCGCGTCGGTATCAGGCAGTGGTCGATCACTTCCGTGGCCGCATCCTCTTCGTGCAGGTGGGCGCCGCGGCCGATCACCATCCCCCGTTGCGCGGCGTGCTGGACTTGCGCGGCCGGACCTCCATTCGGCAGTTGATCCTGTTGATGCATCAGGCTCAGGGCGTGTTGTGCGGCGTGACGAGCCTCATGCACCTGGCCGCGGCCGTGCCCGGTCCGGCAGGGGCGCCACCGGCGCGCCCCTGCGTGGTCGTGGCGGGCGGGCGCGAGCCGCCGGCCTGGGAGGCTTATCCCGGGCACCAATTCCTCCACACGGTTGGCCAATTGCCGTGCTGCGCCGCCACCGGTTGCTGGCGGTCGCGATTGGAACCGCTGGGCGACAAGCACGAGTGCGACGGGCCCGACCAAATCTGCGTGGACGTGCGACAGGGGCTGCCCCGCTGCATGGACCTGATCTCCACCGACAGGGTCATCGCCGGCATCGAAGGCTACTTCGAGGGCGGCGTGGTCCGGTACCTCTCGAACACGGAAGCCAGGGCGGCGGACCGCGCCGTGTCGGCCCAGCCGGGGCGCGCGGAACGGCTCAATCGCTTCAACGCTCCGGCGCTGGCCACGGAATTCATCCGGTCCATTCCTGCTTATCCGGGAGGCTTCACCGGTCGTGGCATCGTCATTTGTGGCGGCGGCGTGCGGATGTTTACCAACGCCTGGGTCACCATCCGGATGCTGCGGCATCTCGGCTGCACGCTGCCGATTGAGTTGTGGCACTGGGGCGAGGAGGAATTGGACGAGACCATGCGCCAGCTCGTGACACCATGCGGCGTGCATTGCGTCAACGGCCTGGAGCGCTGCGCACCGGAGAGCCATCGCCTGTTCAACGGCTGGGCCATGAAACCGCTGGCCCTGTTGCACTCGGCCTTCCGCGAGGCGCTGTTGCTGGACGCCGACAACCTGCCGGTGGCCGATCCGACGTTCCTGTTCGACGCACCGCCATACCGCGAGGCGGGTGCGGTGCTCTGGCCGGATTTCAAGCGTCTGCCCCCGGGGGCTTCCGCCTGGCGGGTCTTCGATGTGCCCTTCCGCGATGAGCCGGAGGTTGAGAGTGGTCAGGTGCTGGTGGACAAGGCGCGATGCTGGCGCTCGCTCCAGTTGTGTGTCTGGTACAACCAGCACGCCGAGACTTTCTATCAGCATGTGTACGGGGACAAGGACACCTTTCACTTCGCCTTTCGCCGGACCGGCGAGCCCTATGCGATGCCGGCCGCACCGGTCCGCTCGCTCGGGACGGCGATGGTGCAACACGATTTCGACGGCCGAGCGTTGTTCCATCATCGCAACGGCGCCAAGTGGCGCCTGTTTGGGCACAACCCCGTGGTGCGCGGATTCCGCCACGAAACCAGATGCCGCGAGTTTCTGGCCGAGTTGGGCGCCCAGTGGAACGGGCGCATCCGCCGGCCGGGCCTGCCCTCCCGCGTGTCCCGGCCGACCAGCGAACGGCCGGCAGGGACACCGAACGCGCATCCCGAAGTGACCCTGGCGGCGGTCATGCCTTCGTATCCGCTGCGCCACACCATGCGAGAGCAAACCCTGGCCCGGCTGGCGGCGACCGACTGGGGCCACCGCCCGGTGCGCGTGGCGCTGGACCGGCGGTTTCCCAACCGACACGACAACATCGCCTACACGAGCTGGTGCGCGCTCCAGGCAGGCTTGAAAACCGGGGCCGAGTACCTGCTTTATCTGGAGGATGACCTCGATTTCAACCGGCATCTGTATCACAACCTCCAGCAGTGGCCCCGGCTGCGCGCGCGGCAGGTCACGCTGGCCACGCTTTACAATCCGGCACTGCCGGAGATGGGTTGGGATATTCCCCCGAGCGCGTTTGCGGTGGACCCGCGGGGTTTTTTCGGTGCGCAAGCGCTGGTGATCTCACGGGCAGCGGCTGAGCATCTCGTGCAGCACTGGCTCGAGGCGCCGGGCTTTCCCGACCTGCGCATCCGCGACCTGCTGGCCTCGTGGAAGCGCCCTTTGTTCTGCCACAACCCGTCTCTCGTCCAACACCGCGGCCGGCGCAGTTCGTGGGGAGGCTTCTTTCACACCGCCTGCGACTTCGATCCGGACTGGAAGGCGCCGACCGACTGGTCCACACTGGCGCCATGACCCCGCTGCCCCGCTCAGACCGGGCCAAAGAAGGCGCGCCCCGCGTTGCCGCCCCATCCCTCCAGCCGCGCCGAAGGCGCGACGAGCGATAACGACCGCCCCTCGGCAAAACAGGACCATGTCCGACGACAGCACCGAAGAAATCAAGCCTCCGGGGATTCCAGATCACGATCTCCTTCGCTGCATCGGCAAGGGGGCGTTCGGCGAGGTGTGGTTGGCGCGTTCCCAAGCCACGGCCCGATACCGGGCGGTGAAGGTGGTCCGACGAAGCCAGTTTGATGAGGATCGCCCCTACGAGATCGAGTTCGAAGGAGTGCGCAAGTTCGAGGAGATCTCGCTCGAACACGAGGGCTTCATCGACGTACTGCACATCACCCGTAACGACCGTGAAGGCTATTTCGCCTACGTCATGGAGCTGGCCGACGACCTGGAGACGGGCGCCCAGATTGATCCGGCCCGGTACGTGCCGCGGACTCTGGCCCGCGAGATCACTCACCGACGCCGATTGTCCCCCGCCGAATGCGTCCGCGTCGCGTTGAGTCTCGCCACCGCGCTCGGCGAGCTGCACCGCCGCGGTCTGGTGCATCGGGACATCAAGCCCGCCAACATCGTCTTCGTGCGCAATGCTCCCAAGCTCGCCGACGTCGGCCTGGTGGCGGAGTTGAAGGGAGACAAAACGGTGGTGAGGTCGCCGCCGACCTTCATCGGCACACTGGTGTACATGGACCCGGTGTTTCATGGCGCGGCCCGGGGCGATCTCTACAGCCTCGGCAAGGTGATTTACCAGATGGCCACCGGTCAATCGGCGGAGAGGTTTCCTGCGTTACCCGATGACCTGGCCCACATCCCCGACCTCGAGACCTTCTGGGAGCTGAACGAAATCTTCAGCCGGTTGTGCGACCACAATCTTTCGCGACGCTATCCGGATGCGCGGGAGCTCGAGAAGGCCCTGCGCCTTTTGAGCGCCGGCCCCTGGGTGCCCAAGGCCCGGCGCTGGGAATGGCTGCGTCTCGCGGTCCGGCGCTACGGGGTCTTCGCCCTCGTTCTTCTGCTGCTGGGGGGATTGGCGGCGCAGCAGTGGATGCAGCGACAAAAACAGGCCGCCGAATTGCGCCAGCGCCAGGCGGGCTACTACGTGGCCTACGGCAACGCCGCCGTGAACGCGCGGGATCTGCCCGGCGCCTTGCCGTGGTTTGCCGAGGCCCTGCGGCTGGACGCTGACCGCCCGGAAAACGTCTCCCATCATCGACTGCGCTTCGGCGCCGTGGTGCGAGCCTGCCCGACCATCGTCCAGATGTGGTTCACCAAGCGGAGCGAATCCCTGGGCCAGTTCGCCGGCACGGAGAATCAAGTGCTCTGTCCGCAACCCGAAGGCCGCTGGGCCGTGCATGATCTAGCCTCGGGCCGGCCCTTGTATCCCTCGATCGGAGACGACCATTACTACGAGGTGGCCCGGCTGTGCCCGCGCACCCGCCAGGCAGTGACCTCGGCCTACACCAATTCGATCGCCATCTGGGACTGGGAGACAGGCCGTCTGATCCGGAGGCTGTCCGACCCGGACCCTCGCACCCATTTCAATCTGGCCACCTTGGATCCGAGCGGCCGCCGGCTGGCTGCTTTGGAAACATGGCATCCGTCCAACTGGTTGGCGGACCTGCTGCAAGAAGACGGTTTCTTGCCGGGGCACGCCCCCTGGCACCAGGGCAAGCCGCCCCAGCCGGTGGATCCGCCCGCTGCCACGTCGGGGCATTGGGCGGAATCGTTGCGGGAGATCAACTACTGGCTGACGATCTGGACCGCCACCAACGCCCAGGCCCGGCCCCGGCGCATCCCTCTGGCCTCAGAACCATTGCACTTGTCCTTCAGCCCGAAGGGAGATCGCATCGTCGTGTCCACCAAGAACGGATGCGTAATCGTACAGGACCTGGAGGCCCTCGCCGTTCTCTCGCACTACACGCCTCACCGCAGTTGGGTTTATTACGCCACGTTCAGTCCGGATGGAAGCCAGGTCGCCTCGGCCAGCTACGATCGGACGGTGATGATTTGGAACGCCACCAACGGAAACCCCGTTGTGCCTCCCATGCGGCACGGAGACGGCATCCGCTCCGTCGAGTTCAGCCCGGATGGCCGGCTGGTGGTAACGGCGGGCCTGGATTTCATGGTTTGCATCTGGGATACGGCCACCGGCCGTCTCCTCGGGCGACTGCCCCACAACGCCAAAGCGCTGCATGCCACGTTCAGCCCGAGCGGACGCCATCTGGTGACCGTGGCGTACGACGGCGTCACGCGTGTCTGGGACCTTCGCCGGCCACCCTCCGAAGCGCTCGCGCGGCTGGCTGCCCTCTCCGGCGACGGTCGGCGGTGGCTCTCAGTGACACCGGAGGGGCTCATGCTCCGCGACCTGGCCACGGGCCGCGAGGGCGGGCGTCGGGCCATGCCCTTGAAGGCAGTGCAGTGGTGCCTGCTCGATCACGCGGGCCATCATGCCTTCCTGGCCGTCGCGCGCCCCGCGGAGGGGATGACGAACCAAGTGGAACTCCAACGCTGTCGCATCCATTCCAACGACCCGATCGAACGCGGCCCCCTCCTGCCAGACCCTTCCTCTCTTTTTGCCATAAGCGCGGACGGTCGGTTCGTCATCAGCACCAATCACAACCAAACGGCGTGGTGGGATTTCGAGTCCAAGCGCGTCTTGTACCCCTCCCCCCGGCCGGCCACGGCTGCGGCCTTCAACGCGACGGGTGATCGCGTGGCCATCGCGGTTGACCGCGCCATCCAGTTCTGGGACACTACGACGCCAGTGCCGACGCTGGTGACGAACTGGCCGCTGGCCGAGCCGATCGAATTCCTCGCCTGGGCTGGCGGAGACCGGCTGCTCCTCAGCCGGCTGGATCAAACCTTCGAGCCCAAGGCCGCGGAAATCCGCCGCTATCCCTCGGGCGAACTCGTCGGGCAGCCACTGCGCCACCGCGACGGCGTGACTCATGTCGCCCTGAGCCCGGATGGGCGCAAGGCGATCACGAGCAGCGAGGATTTCACCGCCATGATCTGGGACACCGACACCGGCCGAAAACTGACGCCGCCGTTGGTTCATGACGACCAGGTCTTTTGCGCAGTCTTCGACGAGACCGGTCGCCGGGTGGCCACCGCATGCAAAGATGGCTCCGTCCGCGTGTGGGACACGCGGACGGGCGAACCGCTCACGCCGCCGCTGGCTCACCCGGACAACCTGGCGCCGGCCGTCCGCGTCGCGTTTGCGCCCCAAGGGCGGCAATTGTGCGTTCAATTCCGTGGCGGCGCCGCCACGGTCTGGGACCTCGAGTTGGACACCCGGCCGGTCGAAGACCTCGTGAAGATCGCCGAACTGCTGTCGGCCCAGCAAAGTCAGCAAACGGAGACGATGATGCCGCAATCCGACGACGGCCTGCGAGAGCGCTGGACCCAATTGCGCACCCGCTACCCGGAAGATTTCTCCTTTCGCCCCTGAGCCGCTTGGCGAGTCGGGTGCACTCCACCCTCACTCGCCCACCGGGCCGCTGGTTACGGCGAACCGTAGTTGGGTACCACCGCGCCGGACATGGTGCGCCACCACAGACGCAGAACCAGCAACAGCTTCTGCCCCTTGCTCAGGCGCGTGGGCTCCGGTCCGAACACGTCGAACCGCCGCCGCTCCAGTTCGCCCAGCAGACGCCAATAGACCGACCCCATGAGTTCGGCCGCGGCCATGGCGCGTCGGTCCTCGGGCGGCAGCGCCTGCCGAGCCTGCCGATAGAACGCTCGCGCCCGGCCCGCCACGCTGGTGGCGAGCCGATGAAAGCGGTCCGAGTACTCGCCGCGCAGGATTTCGTCCTCCGAGACCCGGAACCGCTCCAGCTCGGACCGCGGAAGGTAAATGCGGCCCCGCTCGGCATCCGTCCGCACGTCCCGGAGGATGTTGGTAAGTTGCAGCGCCTTGCCCAGCCGCTCGGCGTAGTCCCGACAGCGAGGGTTGCGGTAGCCGAAGATCTCAATGCTCAAGAGGCCCACCACCGAAGCCACCCGGTAGCAATAGAGTTCCAGATCCTCATAGGTGGCGTAGCGTCGGATGGTCAGGTCCATCTCCACACCGCGAAGCAGTTCATCGAACAACTCGAACGGCAGCCGGTGCGCGGCGATAACCGGGCGCAACTCGCGATTGACCGGCATCTCGGGCTCGCGACCGTCGCACGCGCGGCGCACATCCTCCCGCCAGGCCTGGAGACGCTCGGAGCGCACATCTGCGGGCACCGATTCATCATCCGCCACATCGTCCACCTCGCGGCAAAAGGCGTAGAGCGCCGACATGCCGTCGCGCTTCGCCCTGGGCAGGAGCACGAACGACAGAGCCAGGTTCGAGGCGCTCTTCCGGGTGATGGAACGGCTCGTTTCCATAACCTAGCGCCCGGAGGCCAGCTCGCCGCCAGTCCGATCCCCCTCGTCACGCGGTGGCGGCAGGCCACCCGTTTCCGCCAGAGTCGGGTTCCGGGGCAACGGAGCATCGGCGCGGCGGCGCCGGCGCCGACGGCGCCCGCTGGAGGGCGGCCGGCCCGAAGAACCGGCGCGATAGACGAACTCGCTGTCCGTGCCCCGAATACGCCGCCGCAACAGATAAACGAAGGCAAACAGCATCACCGCCAGCAGGAACACCACTCCCAAGAGAACCATCAGGCTGTGATCCAGCAACGGCGGCGCGGCTTTTCCAGCCGCACCAGCGCGCGCGGCGTCCACCGGAT
>DATLZF010000291.1:0-4385 GCA_035574135.1 Candidatus Methylomirabilota bacterium | reverse complement strand
CCGGCTACGCCTGCTTCGTTTATGAATCGCGGGAAGGCCGGGGGGCGACCACGGACGACGAGGCGGAGGTCAAGTCCATCGGCGCGTGGCTGAGCGCGTTGCCCAAGCCGGTGGGCGTGTTTGCCTGCTACGATTTCCGGGGGCGCCAAGTGCTCGATGCCTGCCGGCGGATCAAGGTGGCCGTGCCCGAGGAGGTGGCGGTGATCGGCGTGGACGACGACGAAATGCTGTGCTCCTTGTCGGACCCGCCCATGTCCAGCGTGATCCCAAACACTCACCGGACTGGTTACGAGGCGGCGGCGCTGCTGGAACGACTCATGAACGGGGAGCCGATGCGCGCGGAGGCGCATTTCATTCCCCCGTTGGGCGTCCGCACGCGGCGTTCCACGGACGTGCTGGCAATCGAGGACACCAATCTGTCTCGCGCTGTGCGGTTTATTCGCGAGCACGCCTGCGAGGGCATCAGCATGAAACACGTGCTCCGGGCCGTCCCGCAGTCGCGTCGCGTGCTGGAAAACCGGTTCAAGAACCTCCTCGGCCGCACGCCGCATGAGGAAATCCTTCGCATTCAACTGGACCGGGTGAAGATGCTCCTGAGCGACACCGACCTCCCTCTGGTTCAAATCGCCGAACAGGCGGGCTTCGCCCATGTCGAATACCTGAGCACCGTCTTCAAAAAAAAGGTCGGCATGCCGCCCAGTCGCTTCCGGGAACTCAACCGCGGAGCCCGCGCGAGTGGCCGCCGGATCGGCGGCCGGAGCGGGGCGGTAAAAATTCAAAAGTAAAAGACGCAAGTTCTCATGGGCGGCTGTTCTTTTCGTGTGGCATAAGGAGGCTCGCAATCCACGTCGAGCCAATGGTGTGCCCCGGCGGCGTCAAAGCGGGACGAGCGGAGTTCCCGGCCACCTCCTTGGCGTTGGCGTGGATGCTCAGATACAACCCGAACGAATCCTATGAACGTGAATGTGGCAAAGTCACCCCCGATGTCGTCCGGCTTTTTGCCGGCGCTCACCGCCGCACTGGCAGCGGCTGGCTTAATTACCCCCGCGTACGCACAGCTCGAGGTGGCGGGCGAACTGTTCGTGGACGTGGATGCCACGACCGCCTCGGTGGGGCCGGTGACTTCGATCCCCAACAGCGGTACGCTCGGCGGCTTCTTCGAAGCCCGCGGTGGCGGCACCACGGTGCCCAGCATCGCCTTGGAAGGGGGGACTGCGGGCATTCGCTGCGACGGGAATGATTTCATGCAGTTGGTTGATGCCCTTGGTGCGCTGGTTCCACCACCAGCCGGTCTTGTCGGGGCCAACCCCACGGCCACCATTGAAGTGTGGGCATACAACCAGAACATTCTCGCGGAAGAAACCCTCGTTTCATGGGGCCGGCGCGGCGGTCCTGATGGATCGAACATGTCCTTCAACTACGGCACGGACGGGCGTTGGGGAGCCGTTGGCCACTGGGGCGCGCCTGACATCGGCTGGATCAACACCGGCGGGGCGCCCGCCGCCGGCAGGTGGCATCACTTGGTTTACACCTACGACGGCTCGACCACCCGAGTGTATGCCGACGGGGTGCTGATGAACCAGGAAACTCTCCCCCTGAACACCCACGCCAACACCTCCATCCAGCTTGCCGCCCAACTGGAGGCCAACGGCACGAGCGTCACCCCCGGCTTGCGCGGTTCCCTGACCTTGGGCCGGGTTCGCATTCACGACGGAGCGCTCTCGGACACCCAGGTGCTGGCCAACTACAACATGGAGAAGGCGGACTTCATCGATCCGACGGTGACGCCCACCGTCCTTTCGTCCGGACCGACGCATCGTTGGTCCTTTAACGAGGCGGCAACGCCCGATGCCACTGGAGCCACCTTCATGGACTCCGTGGGCGGTGCTCATGGCACCGTGCTCGGCGCTGGCGCGTCGTTTACAGGCACGCGCCTGATCCTGCCGGGTGGCGCCTCCGGGACGCAGGCGTACGGCGACCTTCCGAATCAGTTGATCTCCAGGAACAGCGCCGCGAACTCCGGCAGCGGCCAGGTCAGTATCGAGGGCTGGGTGCGGATCACCGGCGGTCGCACCTGGTCGCGGATTTTCGACATCGGTTCGACCACCTCGGGTGAGATCACCGGTCCCGGCGGCTCCGGCAACGGCGCCGATTACCTCTTCTATTCCGCCCAGGTCGGAGGGGACACGGGCCTGCACCGGCTGGAGCTGCGCAATGAAGACCCTCCGGGTGGCGGTACCGTCACGCGAGACTTCGGCACCTTTGGCACGTTCAACAACGATCTGCATTTCGTCGTCACGTGGGACGAGGCCACCGGCGTCATCACGGTGTACGAGAACGGTCTGCTGGCGGGCTCGATCACGGTCGATGACCGGATGAGTGACCTCAACGACGTGAATGTCTGGCTGGGCCGGTCCAACTTCACCGGCGACCAGAACGCCCAGATGCAGATCGACGAGTTCCGGATTTATGACCATGTCCTGACGGCGGGCGAAGTGCTGGGCAACTTCCAGACCGGCCCGAACACCGTCAACGACGGCAGCGTGCCGGCCTCGATTGTCGGGCAGCCGGTGGCCGTGACGACTTACGAAACCTATGCGGCTCGCTTCTCGGTGGCCGCCGCGGGATCACCGGCGCCCGTCTATCAGTGGTACCGGAACGGTGTGCCCATCGATGGCGCCACGGACGCCAGCTACACGGCGGAAAACGTGACCCTCGACGACAGCGGGGCGGTCTTCTCCTGCGTCGTCTCCAACTTCACCGGTGGCACGCCAAACGTGGTGACCAGCGAGGGGGCTGCGTTGACGGTGCTAAAGGACACCCCGAAGCTCAAACATCGTTACAGTTTCGGCGAGGCAGTGGGGCAGACCGTGGCGCGGGACTCGAACGGGACGGCGGACGGCGAACTGCGCGGCGGCGCCACCTTCGATGGCGCGGGTCGCCTGACGCTCGACGGCGCCAGCGGCTACGTCAACCTCCCCAATGACATCGTGGCCACGATCGAGAACATCACCATCGAGGCCTGGGTGCAGGACGACGGCAGCGGTGGTTGGGCCCGCATCTTCGACTTCGGCAACAGCGCGGCGGGCGAGGATTTCCCCATTGGTCAGACGGGCGCGGCCGGCACCCAGTATATGTTCCTCTCCCTGCCCAGCGGCCTGGGTAATCTGCGCGGCGCCTATACCATTGGCGGGGGTGGGGCTGCCGAGCAATTGATCGAATGGGTGGGCAACCGGCCCCCGGCGGGTCAGATGGTTCACATTGTTTGGACATCCAGCGGCGCAGCCACGACCGGCCGCCTCTACGTGGATGGCATGTTGGTGAACGAGAACCGGAACGTGACACTCACCCCGGCCGCGTTGGGCCCCACGTCCAACAACTGGCTTGGCCGGGCGCAGTTCAACGACCCGTTGTTCCGCGGCCAATACGACGAGTTCCGCATCTGGACCGGCGCCATGACGCCGGCCGAGGTGGCGGCCAGTCGGGCGGCGGGGCCCAATGCTCCCATCTGCGGCGTGTGCCTCAGCATCACCCGCTCGGGCGGCAACATCACCTTGCGGTGGCCCGCCTCCGCCTCCGATTACTTCCTGGAATGCTCGCCCAAGCTTGGGCCGGACGCGGCTTGGGATTTGGTCTTCGATACGCCCACCGTGGAGGGCGATTCGTTCGTGCTGACCTTGAGCGCCAGCGAGGCGTCGAAGTATTTCCGGCTGACCCGTTGATCCTCCGCTTCGACACCCGTATGTAATCATGCCCTCCCGAGGGTAAGTCGTAGAAAACGGGCCGAGGTCGCCAGCCTCGGCCCGTTGTTGTAACGTCCTGTAGTATCGCCTATGAAATCTCGAAGTCTGCCTCATCCGGCTCTGCCTCTGGTCACGGCCGCTTTGGCCGCCGCCGGGTTAATCCCCTCGGCCCGGGCCCAACTTCAAGTGGCGCCGCCGGTCTTCGTGGACATCGACGCCACCGCTCTGCCCTACGGTCCAATCGTCTCGGTCACCAACCACGGCACGCTGGGGGGGGTGTTCCAAGGCTTCAGTAACCCCGTCGTTGCCGACTCCCCCGGGGGCGCCACCCGGGCCCTTCAATTCAACGGCACGTCTTACATGATCCTCGTCCAGAGCGTTGGCGGCCCCCGCATTGCGCCGCCGGCCGGGTTGGTGGGTGCCAGCCCCACGCGGTCCATCGAGGTCTGGGCCTACAACGAAACCATTGACAACGAGGAGACGCTCGTCTCATGGGGGCGGCGAGGCGGGCCGGATGGCTCGAACATGTCCTTCAACTACGGCAGCGACTTCCGTTGGGGCGCTGTCGGGCATTGGGGTGGCGATGGCCCGGACCTGGGTTGGAACGACGGGGGCGGAGCGCCGGAAGCGGGCCGATGGCAT
>DATLZF010000290.1:0-5270 GCA_035574135.1 Candidatus Methylomirabilota bacterium | reverse complement strand
GGTGATGGTGGTGGTACTGTCATTCAACCGCCAGTAGGCCAGCGGTTGGTCGGCCAGCACGGTGTCGTGGTAAGCCGCCGGCGGCCGCGGAGCGCGGCGGAAGATGGTGGCGTTGCCGTTGCCGCTCCAGCCGGGCAGGAGGACGGCTTCGATCGTGATCCCGTTGCTGACGGCGAAGTTGTTCAAAGCGCCCGGGCCCACGTTCACGAAGGCGTTGCCGGTGCCGTCAAAAGCCAGCGAGCCGCCCACGCCGGAGGCGTTGCTATGCGTCACACCGGTGCCGAAAACGCCGTGATTGCGGCCCGCCAGGTCCGTCACGTTGCTGCCGCCGGGTTCGTTGAAGTTCCAGTACGATACCAGGCCCGGCGGCGCCACGAAGCCGGCCGCGGTGGGAAAGTTCTCCGCTCCGGGCGTCCCGCCCAGTTGGGCACTCCACGTCCAGCTTGCCGCCGCGGCGCTGCCGGAATCCCGGTCGCGTTTGGCCAGGGATACGCCGGAGCCATCCGGCGCGACCGGCCAGTTGCCGTCCACGCCGTACTCGACTTCATCCACGAGCCGGCCGCTGTTGTTGCGCAGTTCGAGGCGTTCGCCGTTGTTTGACAGGCGGCCGGTGAACGGGCCGGTGACGTTCGTGCTGCCCGTGGCGGCGCTGAGGGCGGCCGGCGACACGGCGAGGACGAGGTAGCCGCGCCCGCGCACGATGGTGTTCGAGGGGAAGGTGTATTCGATGCCACCGCTGACGCTCCAGTGCGAGATGTCCACGTCCACGGCCAGTTGGTTGTGAAACTCGATCCACTCCATCGCCGGTTCGTTCGTGGCCGGGTGGTACATGATCTCGTTGAAGACCACGACGCTGTCGGCTCGCAGGGTGGCGGACAGCGAGAATGAGAGCAGGCTTAGGAATGGAAACAGTCTTTTCATAACGAAAGGCTTGCTGCGTTTGCCAAACTGCGCCCCGGTCAGCCGGAGGCACGACAATACCGGAAAGCGGAATCGCCAGAGCGCCCGTCAGCGGGAATGCCGCGACTGTAACGAATCGGTGTCGGAAAGCCAGACCGAAAGTAGCCTGAAGCCCGCGCCCGGCGAGGGAAGCACGGCGAAGAGTGAGGCGCGTGGCCGCGCTCTGCCGGGGAAAGATCGTTTGACGCCGCAGTGGCCTTGGCCTAGGAAGCGCTCGGCCATGCAACAAGCCCTGCAGTATAATCGTCCCGGCCACAGCCGGCTTCGGCGGCTGAAACTCGCCACCGGCCTCCGGCTCGCAGGGTGGATCGCGTGGCTGGCCATCGCGGCGCCGGCGGCTGAACCTCGTCCCCGACCCGCCCTGGGCATCAACCTGGCCGGGCCGGCGGATTGGAACACGGAACTGCCCTTCGTGGATGTGTTCCGCCTGTCACGCCCGTGGATCAGCCAGAAGAACGGCGCGGGTTGGGGCCAGGGGCCGACATTGGATCTCGACGACCGCGGCTGGGTCCGGCGGCTGGAACCCGATTGCTTCGCCGAGACGCCGCTCTGCACCATCGATGGCGGGCACTATCCGAGTGGAGATTGGACGGTGTTATGGGACGGCGAGGGTCGGGTTGAACTGTCGAAGGGCAAGGTGATCGAGAGCGCCCCGGGCCGGCAGGTGGTGCGCATTGACGCCAAGGGCGGTGGCTTTTTTTTGCGGCTGCGCGAGACGAATCCGACCAACCCCGTCCGAAATCTGCGCGTGCTCATGCCCGGCTTCGACGCAGCGGAAGCTGCGGCCCATCCGTGGAACCCGCAGTTCCTGGCCCGCTGGCGTGGCGTGGCCTGTGTGCGTTTCATGGATTTCCAGGAAACCAACAACTCGAAGCAACGCGCCTGGCGCGACCGTCCCATGCCCGGCGATGCCACCTTCACCCGCGCCGGCATTCCGGTTGAACTCCTCTGCGATCTCGCCAACCGCCTCAATGCCGACGCCTGGTTCTGCCTGCCCCACGAGGCGGACGACGATTACGTGCGCCGGTTTGCTCTCCTGGTGAAGGACCGGCTCGATCCGCGCCGCCGGGCCTACGTCGAGTACTCAAACGAAGTCTGGAACGGTCAGTTCCGGCAGCACCACTACGCGGCGGCGCAGGGGCGGCAGCGCGGTCTGGCGCAAAAGAGCTGGGAGGCGGCCTGGCGCTTCACGGCCGAACGGTCGATGGAGATCTTTCGGATTTGGGAGGAGGTCTTCGGCAGCCGGGAGCGGCTTGTGCGCGTTCTGCCGGCACAGGCGGCCAACAGCCATGTAGCCCGGCAAATCGCCGGCTGGAAAGATGCCGCCCGCCACGCAGATGTGCTCGCCATCGCACCCTACATCTCCATGAACATTCCCAGGGAGGGAGCGAAGTTGAGCGCCGCCGTCGTCGCCACCTGGAGCGTCGAGCGGTTTCTCGATTACGTCGAGACCAACGCCCTGCCCGAGTGCATTCGCTGGATGGAGGACCACCGGCGGGTTGCCGCCGAGCACGGCTTGCGGCTTGTGGCCTACGAGGCGGGCCAGCATTTCGTCGGCGTGGCGGGCGGCGAGAATGACGACGCCCTGACCCGGCTGCTGCACGCGGCCAATGCGCACGCGCGCCTTGGAGGCATTTACGAAAAGTATTACGCGGCCTGGGAGGCGGCGGGCGGCGATCTGCTGTGCCACTTTTCCAGCGTCAGTCGCTGGAGCAAATGGGGCAGTTGGGGCCTGCTCCAGTTTGCCGATGACGATCCGCGCCAGTCTCCGAAGTTGATGGCCACCCTTAATTGGGCGAAGAAACTCGGCCAACCCGTCACGCTTCCCTGAGCCCATGAAGTACACCTACGACGAACTCGCCAAGATGATCGACCACTCCCTCCTGCATCCGACGATGACGGATCGGGAGTTGGAAGAAGGTTGCCGGCTGGCCGCCCGCTACGGTGTGGCGTCGGTCTGCATCAAACCCTACGCCGTCAAGCGCGCCGCCGAATTGCTGCACGGCACGGGGGTCGCCGTCGGGGCGGTCATCGGCTTCCCCCACGGCAATTCCACCACGGAGGCCAAGCGTTACGAGACCGAGCTGGCCTGTCGCGATGGCGCGGTCGAAATCGACATGGTCATCAACGTCGGCAAGGCCCTGAGCGGCGATTGGGATTTCGTCGAGCGCGACGTGCGGGTGGTCTGCGACGAGGCGCACCGTCACGGCGCAAAGGTCAAGGTCATCCTGGAGAACGATTATCTCACCCAGGGCGGCGCCGGCCTGAGCAGCGACGATATCAAGCGAAAGCTCTGCCAGATCTGCGAGCGCGCCGGGGCGGACTGGGTCAAAACCTCGACCGGCTACGGCTTCGTGAAGCAACCGGATGGCAGCTACAACTACCGGGGTGCGACGGAGCACGATCTTGCCCTCATGCGCGCGAGCGTCTCCGCGAAGGTTCAGGTCAAAGTTGCCGGCGGGGTGCGAGATTTGGATGGGTTGATCAAGGTGCGCGATCTGGGCGCATCCCGCTGTGGTGCCACCGCAACCGCCGCCATGCTCGACGAATATCGCCGCCGCGAAGCGGCGGAGAGGACCGGCCAGAAAATGGAAGGCGGCAGCGCGGCGCTGGGCACGGGCGGCTATTGAACCTTCAATCCTTCCGCGGTGTGAACCCGGCCCCCCGAGTCCGACGCGCGTTCACGCTCATCGAGCTGCTGGTCGTCCTCGCGATTGTGGCCGTCCTCGCGTCGCTCGTGCTGCCGGCTCTGGCTCGCGCCAAACACAAGGCACGGCAGGCCGGCTGCCTGTCGAACCTGCGCCAGATTGGCCTTGCCTTCGCGCTGTATCTCGATGACCACGCGGATCGATTTCCCGACCGGCGAGACTTGAAGGCGCTGAACTATCGTCCTTGGAGCGAGTGGCCCCCGTCCGACCCGAGGGCGGGCTGGGCGGCTGTCACCTTGAGCGATCATCTCGGCGATGAGGCGGTTTGGATGTGTCCCGGGGTGGCCGCTTCGCGCCTGAGCGAAGCGCCGCAGGCCGTGCAGAACTTTCGCCCGGGCGATGCCGCGGCGGTGACCGGTTATTGGCTCTGGCGTTTCGACCGCACGAGCGATCCCGTGCCACTCGACAATTTCTGGGGCAAGACGCCCGAGGTGGCGTTGCGCGACCTGCGCGCTGCCAACAACCCCACCGTTGGCCAGCCGTCCGGACCCTCCGAGGTCGAGCTGGCCGTGAACGTTTATTTCCCGGCCACCATCCCCGGTGTGGTGCCCGCGTTGGCGGGTCGCGCGGCGCATCCGGGCGGACGCAACCGCCTGATGCTGGACCTGAGCGCCGCCTTCTGGCGCGACAGCCGGTTGTCCGCTCGTTGAGGGGGGCGGTTGTGGTGGGGCCTCCGAGGATCGGGGCGGCTCTGCGCCGCGGTCAATCGGGCAGAACAAAAAACTGTTCGATCGTGCCATCCGGCTGCCGGTACATCAACGAGCGCAAGGAACCGCTCCGAAACCGGAGGCGGGCGGTGGTCACCTCCATGCCGCCGCGTTCCGAAACACCCAGCAGTTCGACCGCGCGGGGCCGGCCGAAGGGCTTCAACCGTTGCGAGGCGGCCGCCACCTTTTCCGGCGTGAGGAAGTGATCGAACTCGGCGCCGAGTCGGTTGCGATTTACCCGGCCGGCCTGAAGCTGGAGGAACAGCTCGCGCACGACGTTCGTGGCCGGGGCGGCCCGGACCGCCGGGACGTTGGACGGCTCCTTCTGCAACAAGGCAAAGACCTGCCCGGGCAGGGTGCCGAGGCCGCCGTCTAGATTGCACATCATGATGACGCAGGATCGGGTCGAGGGAATGACGGCGTTCCAGGCGTTGAAGCCGCTCACGGCGCCATTGTGTGAAAGCACCTGCCGGCCGCCTTGAATTCGCACCGAGAGACCGCAGCCATAGTCCGTCCATTTGCCGTTGTCGAGCTGGCGCGGCGTGGTCATCAGGGCCAGGGAGGCGGGCTTGAGCACCCGACCATCGATCAGGGCAAGGTTCCATTTCGCCAGATCGGACGGCGTGGAGTAAATCCCCCCGGCCGCGCCGACCCAGCCCCGGGCCTCGGGGGTGACCGCTTCCGGGTTGCCCAGGGCAAACCGGCTGTGGCCGCGCGCCAAACGCGGATCCGAGGCGTCCGGCTCATAAACGGTGTGATCCAGACCCAGCGGCCTGAGGATGCGCTCGGTCAGAAACTCGCCGAACGGCCGGCCCGAGACCTTCTCGACGATCCGCCCGAGCAGGATGTAACCGGTGTTGCTGTAGGACCAGCGAGTGCGCGGCTCGAAGTCGAG
>DATLZF010000289.1:0-6392 GCA_035574135.1 Candidatus Methylomirabilota bacterium | reverse complement strand
CATCAGGGCGCGCGCGCCGGCTCCCGCCAAAACCGTGGTCCGGAAATCCTCTTGCCTTTCCCCGGCGGCGGGCGAAAGGTCCGACCCGGGATTGCAGGGCGGGGCCAACACCGTGTTGAAAGCAACAGCCATGAGACTTTTCACCTTCAGCGGAATCGCGGGCGGCTTGGATGGCGTCAACCCCGGCGCCGGGCTGATCGACCTGGGCCGGCACGTGGTCGGGGCCTGGTTAGGGGCGGACCAGCCGGTGTACCACGGGCGGGCGGATGAGGACCATTTCCGCAGCTTCGTGAATTTCAGTTCGCTCCTGCGCGAGGCGTTCGATGCCGTGCGGTTGTCGGGCAGCGGCGTGTTAAACGAGGAAGCGACCCGCCTGGCACCGCGCTACGCCACGGCCATGGCCGACGCGATGGCCGGCCGCCCGAACGACACGGTGCTGATCCTCTGTCACAGCCAGGGCACCAACAACGCAACCTTCACCCTCCGCCACCTGGCGGACGAGCTCCCGACCTTCTTCGCAGGGCGCGCGGTGCGGTGTGCAATGCTCGATCCGAAAGTCGGCCGGGATCACGTTGAGGATCTGTTCGGACGATTCGCGCCGGGGCAGCTCGACTTCCTTTTTCTCCAGAGCGAGAAGGACGTGCTCGGAAACCAAAGTCTGACGCAACCGAAGTTCATCACCGAGTTTCCGCACGGGAACCACCTCTGGGTGCGCGGGCTCGATCATGGCGCGATCCACGAGTGGCCGGTCTTGTCCCGGCCCCAGCACTGGCTGGACCTTTTCGGCCACATGGAGTACCGGCGGGCCTGGGGGCAGAAGGTGATTCAACTGCGACAGAAAATGAGCGGCAAACACCTCGGCACGATGCAACTGCTCGAGCTCGACGCCTGGACCCGCCGCTATGCCAAGGAGCGCATGAATCTCGACCCGATCTCCGAGGCGCTGATGGGATTCCTGCAAGGGGCGCTGCCGGAGAAGTTCCGCTCCCACGCACGCGGCGGGCCGGCATCCGCCAAGGCCCCGGCACGGGCAGCCGCGATGCGCGCGCCACGGGTCAAGCTGCCGCGGGGCCGGCGGCGGGCCGGGGCGAGGCCGTGAGGGAACACACAAGCGGGCGGTTCGGGAAACGGCTCCGAGATCTCCTTGGCATCCCGGGAGAGCGGTGTGCCGGACTTGTGGCGGCGCGGTGACGAAGGTCGCGACTTCTTGCGCCGAGCGGCCGTCTCCCCTGGCGCTCGCGTTCTCGAGAGCGCAAAGCCGCAAGGAGGATCAGAGTTCCGGAGCCGCCAGGGGAAGCCCGTGGGCGGCCGCCACCGCCGGGCAGGTGACGCAGCCCTTCATCACGTTGATGCCGCCGCGCAAGGCGGGACGCCGCAAGCAGGCTTCCGCGAGTCCGTGTTCGGCCAGGGTCTCGATGTAGGGCAACGTGACGTTGATGAGGGCCTGGGTGGCGGTGCGGGCGTAGGCGGCGGGCATGTTGGCCACACAATAGTGCGTGATTCCCTCTTCGACGAAGACCGGGTCGTGGTGGGTGGTGGGCCGCGAGGTTTCGGCGCAGCCCCCCTGGTCGATGGCGATGTCCACCAGCACGCTGCCGGGCCGCATGCGCCGCAGCATGTCGCGCCGGATCAGTTTGGGCGCGCGGGCTCCCGGCACGAGCACGGCCCCGATCAGCAGGTCCACTCCCGGCAGCAACTCCATGAGATGCGTCTCGTTCGAGTAGAGCGTGTGGGCCGTGTGCAGGGTGATGTCGAGGAAGCGCATCCTTTCGAGGTCCACTTCGAGAATGGTGACATCCGCTCCCAGTCCGGTGGCCATGCGGGCGGCGTTGACGCCCGAGACACCGCCTCCGAGCACAACCACCCGACCCGGCAGCACGCCGGGCACGCCCCCCAGCAGCGTGCCGCTGCCGCCGAAATGTTTGGCCAGGAAGTAACCGCCCACCAGCACCGACATGCGGCCGGCAATCTCGCTCATCGGTTCAAGCAGGGGCAGCCGCCGGTTGACCTCGATGGTTTCGTAAGCCAGGGCTGTGACACCGGATTTCATCAACGCCTCGGTCAACGTGCGGCTGGCGGCCAGGTGCAGGTAGGTGAAGAGAATCTGGCCCGGGCGCAGCAGCGCGTATTCGGAGGGCTGGGGTTCCTTGACTTTGACGATCAGTTCGCCGGCGCCGAAAACGGCGGCGTGGTCGGACACGATCCGCGCTCCGGCCGCTTCGTAATCCCCATCCGGGAAGCCCGCCCCGACGCCGGCGCCCGTTTCGACCCAGACGACATGGCCGCGTTGGGCGAGCTGGTAGGCGGCCGAGGGCGGGAGGGCGACCCGGAACTCCTGATCCTTGATTTCCTTTGGGACGGCGATGTTCATGTGTTGATCCGGCGTCCTCCGCAGGGAGGGATGACCTTGGATAACGGGACGGAGCCGGCCCCGGCCAGCCAAAAAAGTCTGGAATAGAACGGGTTCCTGCCCTCTCATTCGGAGTGGTGGATCTGGATTTTGAACAGGTGGTGGATATGCATTACGGGACGTTGTACCGCTTCGCCTACAGCCTCACCCGCAACTCGAATGAGGCCTGTGATCTGGCGCAGGAAACCTGTTACATCTGGGCGACCAAAGGACACCAGTTGCGCGACCCCTCCAAACTCAAGGCGTGGCTGTTCACCACCTTGTTTCGCCAGTATATGAGCGCCCGCCGGCACGAACGCCGCTTCCCCCACGAAGAAGTGAGCAGTGTGGCGCACGAGCTTCCACCTCTGCCCGCCACCGTGGTCGATCAATTGGATGGGGACACGGTGATGGCGGCGCTCAGTGAGGTGGATGAAATCTATCGTGTTCCGCTCATGCTGTTTTATCTCGAGGACCTCTCCTACAAGGAAATTGCCGAAACCCTCGGCGTCGCCATTGGCACCGTCATGTCGCGGCTTGCCCGCGGCAAGGAGAAGCTCCGCGAACGCCTCGCCGTGTCCGCCCAGGCATCGCCGGCCCGGCGGGCCCGCGTCATCCCTTTGCCCTCATCCTGACGACCTCCCATGGATTCCCAACAAGCCAGGTTCATCCTGCAATCGTACCGCGGCGACGCGCGCGACGCGGCGGATCCGCACTTCGCCGAGGCCCTGCGCCAGGCCGACGCTGACCCGGCGCTGGCGGCCTGGCTGGCGGAGGAACTCGAACGCGATGAGGCCGTGCGCCGCAAACTCCGAGCGGTGCCGGTGCCCGAGGGCCTGCGCGAGCGCATTCTCAGCCAACGGCCGACTGGGCCCGTGGCTTCTGCGCGAAGCTACCGATCCTGGCTCGCTTTGGCCGCCACGGTGGTTCTGTTGGCGGCCGTCGCGGCCGTCTGGCTGGGGCGGGATCGAAGGCCGGTTGATTTCGTGCATTACCGCGCTCAGATGATCGAGATCGTCCAAGGACCGATGCGTCTGGACTACCGGCACCTGGAACTGGCCGAGGTGCAACGCTGGCTGGCCGAGCACCAGGCCCCGGTGCCCACGGCGATCCCGACCGCGCTTGGGCAGGAGCCGGATGTAGGCTGTCGTCAACTCATGTGGAACAACCGGCCGGTGGCCCTGGTCTGCTTCATCGGTCGGGGGGACCGTGTGGTGCATTTGTTCGCCATCCGGCGCGTCGCGTTGCCGGATGCGCCCGATTCCGCCGCACCCCTCTTCGCCTCCGTGAACGGATGGAGCACGGCGACCTGGACGCAGGATGACATCGTTTACCTGCTCGCCAGCCGCCTCGAAGAATCCGCCCTGCGCAAGCTGCTCTGAACCGGAGCGCGGGCGTCCCGCAGGCCGGGAGGCGGGGAGAGCCCGGGGATGACGGCGCTCCGGTTCCGGGACTTCAAAGCACGAGCGCGATTCGGTGAATCCCTTTCCCGATCCAGCACCGCCCTGCGGTTCAGGGCCCGTGAATTCCCGATCCGCGCCGCCGTCTGCTGTAGAAACATTTGTGCGGCCCTCCGCCCTCCATTTCGTTCGGGTCCAACGCTGGCGCCTTGCCGGCGCGGTGCTGGCCGGCCTGTTCGCCGGCCTCAGCCCCGGTCCGGCTGCGCCTCGGGCCACGAAACCCACGTTGGAAGCCGCGGCCATGGCCGTGCTTCAAGCCGAGTGCCTGGCCTGCCACAACGAGGAGAAACGCAAAGGCGGACTCGTGCTTTCCTCGCGCGAGCAGTTGCTCAAAGGGGGCGATTCGGGTGCCGTCGTCACGCCGGGCGATCCCGAGGGCAGCGCCTTGCTGAAGGTGCTGGCCCGCGATGCCGAGCCCCACATGCCGCCGAAAAAGCAGCTCGATCGGGCCCGGATCGCCCTGCTGCGACGTTGGATCAAAGCGGGTGCCGCGTGGGACGAGAACGCCCTGCTGGCCGCCGCAGAAAAGGTGCCGCCGGTGAAACTGCGGCCCGTGCCGGCCGGTTTCCAGCCCGTGCTCGCGCTGGCCGTGGCTCCCAACGATCGACGCCTGGCTTTCGGACGCGGCCGTCGCGTGCTGGTGCACGACCTGACGGCTTCAAATCTCCCGCCGGTGACCGGGTTTGAACTTGCCCATGACCTCGTGCGCGCGGTGGCTTGGAGCCGCGATGGCCGATGGCTGGCGGCCGGGGGCTTCCGCGAAGTGCGCCTCTGGAACGCCTCCACGATGGAGCTATCCGGTGTGATTTCGAATGGCCTGACCGGCCAAATCACTGCGCTCGAGTTCGGCGCCGATGGGGCCGCGTTGTGGGTGGCGGACGGGACGCCGGGGCAGAAGGGTTACGTGCGCGAGTTCGAGGTTGCCACGGGGCGACGACGCGCCTCATGGCCGGCGCACGAAGACACCGTGCACGATCTGGCCACAAGCCCCGATGGCCGCTGGCTGGCCACGGCGGGGGCCGACCGCTTGATCAAGATCTGGGAGCCGGCCTCGCGCAAGGAGATCGCCCGGCTCGAGGGCCATGCCGCTGCCGTGCTGGGTGTGGCCTTCAACACCAACGCCACTCAACTGGTCAGCGGCGGCGCGGACAGGGAACTCAAGGTTTGGGATGTCCGCACACGGGAGAAGGTGATCAGCCTGGGCCACCACAACGCGGCCATCACCGCCGTGGCGTGGCGGACGAACGACCATCGCATCCTCGCCGCCACCGAGGCGGGAGGACTCTACCGCTACAGCGACCTGAAGGCGCACTCGGGTGAGCAGAGTTCCTCCGGCGGCACGGAGAAGAAAATGGGCGAAATCGGGGAATCGATCCTGTGTCTGGCGGCGGACGAGGGAAGCGAAACCGTGTTTACCGGAACTCACGAGGGAACTATCCATCTGTGGCGGAACGCGTCGCCGCAGCCGCTCCTGGCCGGCGGAAGCCGGACCGACGCGATTGCACCGCCGCTCGGCCGGAGCCAGGCCCCTGGCGGGGAGGCCCGCGCGGCGGCGGCGAGCGGGGAACGAGCCGAGTCATCGCCCCTCAGCTTTGTGCGCGACGTGCTCCCGGTGTTGAGCAAGGCCGGCTGCAATGCCGGTCCCTGCCACGCCAAGCCCGAGGGCCAGAATGGATTTCGCCTCACCGTTTTTTCCTACGACCCGAAAGCCGACTTTGCCGAGATCACCCGTGAAGCGCGCGGGCGGCGCGTGTTTCCCGCCGCGCCGGAGGAAAGTCTGTTGCTGCGAAAACCCACGCTGGCCGTGCCGCACGAAGGGGGCGAGCGGTTCAGGCCCGGTTCCAAGCCTTATGAACTGCTGCGCGCGTGGATCGCCCAGGGAATGAAGTACCAGTTGCCCGGCGAACCCACGCTGACCCGCATTGCCGTCACACCGGAGGAAAGCCGCCAGCGCGCCGGCGGCCGGTTGCGGCTCCGGGTCGAGGCACATTATTCGGATGGCTCGATCCGCGACGTGACGCCACTCGCAACCTTCGACTCGCACGACAAGGAGTTCGCTGAAGTCGATGGCGGTGGCGAGGTGCGGCTGGGGCGGTTGACGGGCCAGGGCGCGATCGTGGCCCGTTACATGGGGTTCGTGGCGGACGCGCGGATTACCGTGCCGGCCCGGCGGCTCCTGCCTCCCGCGCGTTACGAGAGCCTGCCGCGGCACAATTTTATCGACGACCTCGCCTACGCGCAGTTCCAGCGGCTCGGGTTGTTTCCCTCGGAAGTTTGCTCGGACGCCGAATTCCTCCGCCGCGCCTCGCTGGACGCCGCCGGCGTGCTGCCCACGGCGGCCGAGGCGCGCGCGTTCCTGGGTTTGGGTTCCGGAGCCGGGGCGGAAGGGGGCCC
The DNA here is from genome assembly GCA_035574135.1 of Candidatus Methylomirabilota bacterium. GTDB lineage: Bacteria > Verrucomicrobiota > Verrucomicrobiia > Limisphaerales > DATLZF01 > DATLZF01. The sequence continues at coordinate 149 of DATLZF010000289.1, read as the reverse complement.
CGATTCGAACAAGAAACGCGAGGCGCTGATCGACCGGCTGCTGGAGCATCCCGCCTACGCCGATTACTGGGCGAACAAGTTCGCCGACCTGCTACGGCCGAACCCCGACCGCGTCGGGGTCAAGAGTGTCTTCATTCTCGACCAGTGGC
>DATLZF010000288.1:0-2159 GCA_035574135.1 Candidatus Methylomirabilota bacterium | reverse complement strand
GGAGTTCCCGTGCCGATGACGGTGCCTCCGAGCACTCGGAACAGCGTGATCGCTCCTTCTACCGTGAACCCCGCTTCTGGCCCTGCGAGCACCAGGGACGCCCCGTGTGCATGGACCACGAGGTTTTTCGCAAGGGTTATGCGGCCGACGCGGAAGCGGCGTCCGGCGGGAATCTCAAGGCGGCCTCCGGCGGGACAGGCATTGACGGCGGAGCGGAACGCCGCGGTGTCGTTGGTCTCCCCGTCGCCGACTGCGCCGAAAGCCATGACGTTGCAGGTGCCCACCGAGTCCTGCACAGCGGGCGTGTGTGCGGCCTCGGCGGAAAGGCCGCTCGCGACGGCTGGGAGTGATGCAAGGAAGCCTCGACGGTTGGTCACGTATGCCTCACAGCTGGGGTTGGGTCGCGGCACTCGACTTGCCTCACAAATGTCGGCGTCGGGCGTCAAACAGCCAGCCCAGGGGCGTGGCGATGCCTACGGGGGTGCGCAGGGCAGGGGCGGCTGGCCCGTAACCCGTTGACAGGGTTGGGGTTGTGGCTAACTTGGGAAGCCGGTGTTTGCTCGAAGGCGACTGACTGGATGGCGCCGGCTGTTTGACGGGTCACATACGAGCGGAGCGAGATGAGCGCGACCCTGACTGAACAGAAGGCCGGTGCTCGAGGGGGAGGCTCGCGGGGGGCAAATCGGCAAGTCCTGCTCCAGCGCAAGGCTCCCGGAACGTTCCGCCGTCATCTCGCCCGTTCGTTCCTGAGAGTTGCCTTCCTCGCGGCGGCGGACCTTGGTGTGTTCCTGTTGTTGCGGCAGGTGGTGCGCGCGCTGCGAGATAGCGCGATGTTGGGCAGTAGTGTGAGCAATCTCGTGAGCGCCGCCATTCCGCGGGGCTATCTGGGCGGCTGGCAATTCGCGGCCGCCTTGTTGTTGGGGCTGGCCGCGGCCGGGGCGTACGGCCGCGGGGACCAGCAAGCCAATGCCGGTCATGTGCTTGCCGGGGTGCTGCTCGGCGTTTCGCTCTCTCTGTGGCACAGCATCTGGACATCGGGTCCGGCGGCCGTGGCGCTGCAGTTCGCCGTGACCAGTCTGGCTGTATGGGCGGCGCTCGCGACCGAGCGGAGCGTCGTGGACCGGGTGCTGTCGCGTCTGTTGTCGCGCTGTCGGGAGAGTCGAATTCCCCTGGTGGGCGACAGGCGGGATCGAGAGGCGGTGGCGGCGTTCAAGGCATTGACCGGCGGGAGCCGAGTCGTGCCGATCGGATGGGTATATCCGGGCCGAGCGAGGGTGGACGGCGAGTATCTGGGCACGACGGAGCGGTTTTGGGAGCTCTTGCACCGCGCCGACGCCGACACGGTCGTGCTGTGTGGGGACCTGGATCCGGCTTCGTACGAGTCGGTGGTGGAGGCATCGTGCGCGGCCGGCTGTCACGTGCTGGCGCTGTCGCGGCATCACGCGGTTGTGCGGGCTCGTCCGGGGCTGGTATGGCACCGCGGCGTGCCCTTCGTGGAGATCAGCGTTCCGGCGCTGCGCGCGCTGCAACTCATCGTGAAACGGGGCATTGATCTCGTCGTGGCTGGGGTTGGGCTCGTTGCGCTCGCGCCCGTGATGGCGGTGATCGGGCTGGCGATCAAGCTGGATTCGCCGGGCCCGGCGTTGTTCTGGCAGGAGCGCGTGGGGTACGCCGGTCGAGTGTTCCGCATGCTTAAGTTCCGCACGATGCGGGACGGGGCGGATGCGGATAAGCCGGCGGTGGCCCATCTCAATCAGAGTGGCGATCCGCGGTTGTTTAAGATTCCCGAGGATCCGCGGGTAACGAGGTTGGGCTCGTGGTTGCGCCGGTGGAGCCTGGATGAGCTGCCGCAGCTATGGAACGTGTTGAAGGGCGACATGTCGCTTGTGGGGCCGCGACCGTTCTTCGAGTCCGACCTGAAGGAGTACAGCGATCACCACTTTGGCCGGCTCGGAGCCAAGCCGGGGATCACCGGTTTGTGGCAGGTGAAGGGGCGCAGCTTGGTGGTGGATTTTGAGGAGGTGGTGCGATTGGATCGGGAGTACATTGATCGGTGGTCGTTGTGGTTGGATCTGAAGGTTCTTTTTCAGACAGTCCCGGCGGTGTTTCGCCGCACGGGCGCCTACTGACCCCGCTGCAATCGCGGTCTTGCCAGCGCC
>DATLZF010000287.1:0-3643 GCA_035574135.1 Candidatus Methylomirabilota bacterium | reverse complement strand
TCCACCAACAGCCGTTGCGCGGTGTCGCGCTGCCAGCCGTTGCCGCTGTCGAGGGCGGCGGCCAGTTCCGCCGCGTTCATCCGGTCCAGCCGCGGCGGCCGACGCAGCGCGGCGCCTGTGGGAAAGACGCGATAAATGCGGCCCATGTCTGCACCGGCGCGCAGGTCCAGCCGCGGCTCGATGGGGTCGGGAATCCACTCCGGATGTTCGAGCACGAGCCGGTACATGTCGGCGATGTAGAGGGCGCCGTCCGGACCGGTCTTGAGCGTGGTGGGGCGGAACCAATTGTCCGCTGACGCGAGGAATTCGCGATCCATCTCGTCCTCGGCGCGCCGGCTGAGAAACGAGGCGCCGTCCCTGACCAGCACCTCGCGGTGGATGAGGTTGTGCACCGGATCGCTGATGAACACGCTGTCGGCGAAATCCGCGCCGAAGAGGTCGTCGCGGTACGGCGTGGGGCTGCAGGCGGAGGTGACGTGATGAAACTGGTGATGATCGTTGAACCGCTGGCGGGTCCGGCTGGCGGGGAAGAGTCGTGTGCCGTTCGGGTAATCCGCCAGCATCCGCTTGGCGGATTTGAGAATGAGATGCGGATTGCGTCGCAAGTAACGCTCGGGGACGAAATAGTGCCAGAGCCAAGTGGGGTTGTTGTTGCCGAACCACCGTCCCCAGTCGTCGCGGCGGCGGCCGAATTGCGTCTGTCCCGTTTCGGATTCAAGGCGCCGGTCGTCCGGCCGAAAGCGAAAATCGCGGCCGCTGAGGTCGATGGCCGTCGCTCCCGGCATGCCCGCGGGCCGCACCTTCCCGCCGCTGTCGCCGTTGGCGCCGTAGATCCAGTTGTCGAGGCCATACTCGAAACCGTTGACCAGGTGCTGCGGATTGCCCTCGGCAAAACCGGTGAAGAGCGTCTCCCGTCGGTCGGCCCGGCCGTCGCCGTCGGTGTCTTCGGCGTAAATGATGTCCGGCGCCGCGCTCACGAGGACGCCGCGGCGCCACGGGAAGACTCCCGTCGGATACCGGAGGCCCTCGAGAAACACGGTGCCTTTGTCGTAGCGGCCGTCGCCGTTGGTGTCCTCCAGCAGGCGCACCGTCCCAGCCGGTTTGCGCTCGGGGCCGATTCCCTCCGGATAATCGCCCATTTCGACCACCCAGAGCCGACCGTCGGCGCTCCAATCGAAGGCGATGGGGTCGCGCACCAGCGGTTCGGCGGCGACCAGTTCAACGGTGAAGCCGGGCCGGACGCGAAAGGCCGCAAGGGCCTGCTCCGGCGTCATCGGCTTGGGCTGGTCGGCGCGCAGCAACTCCGCGAAGGTGCGGCGATCCACCTTGTCCGGCAGATGCGCCGTGTCCTCGTTCTGCACCCACATCGTGCTCCGGGCAAACCAGACGCCGTTGTTGCGGCGGGAGCCCGCGCGGACAATGGGCGGAATGCCGAGATCCAGCTCGCGTCGGTTGGCGGCAAAGACCTCGTCGTTCCAGCCCTGATAAAACATCAGGCGGGCGTTCGTTTTCGGGATGAACAGGTGTAGGGACGTCCGCTCCGGGTTGGAGAATAGCACGTCGTCGAAACCGTCCTCGTTGACGTCCACAAAACGCAGGCCCGCGTCGTGGCCCTCCGCATCCACGATGGCGGTGCCTTCGGGGAGGGTGTAGGCCGCTTTCTCCCACGCGCGTCGGCTCGCCTGCCAGCGGAAGACGGCGCGCTGGGATTCGTTGCCGACGATCACCTCATCCGTGCCATCGCGGTCCACGTCGCGCAGGCGCAGGCCACGATCGCGGCCGGCCGCGAAGGCGATCACCGGGCGGCCGTCGAGTTCAAGACCCGCACGGAGTGAGGGGTCCGGTTGCCACTGGCCGTTGTGCCAGACCCAGCTTTCTGCAGACGGGCTGGTTCCTGCCACCAACCGCAGGGCGATGGTGGTTTTGGCGTCGAGCCGCCCGAAGCGGACGGAGCCAACGTCGGTGGGGAATTCGCCCTCGCGCCATCGTTTCGCCCCGGGATCCCAGATGCGAGTGCGGCGCGACACGGCGTTGCCGATGACCACGTCCATGAAGCCATCGTTGTTGAGGTCGAGCACGCGGACACCATTGTCGCCGCCGCCGGGGGCGCGTAAGGGCTGGCCGGCGAGCAGATGCCGGTCGATTCGCTCCTGCGCCTCGCGGAAGGTCAGGAACTTCACGCGCGGCCCGTAGCGGGAGACGGCGTAATCAATGAACTCGATCATCTGCTCGGGGCGAATCCAGCCGTGGGGATGGAAGATGAAGGTGAACACCCCCTGCTTGAGCACGGTGAGGTCCAACGCCGCCTTCCAGTCGGCGACGGTGACGGGGCTGTTCTTGCCGTTGACATTCTGCGCCTCCCAGTCGCTTGGCACGGTGGCGGGAAACTGCCAGGCCAGTGTTCCGAAGACGTAGGGATAGGGATAGTTCTCAATGGTGGTGGCGAACGACTTCATGCTCACCGGCGTGGTGGCATTGGTTTCGGCCGGCAGATAACGGCGGAAACGCTCCCGGCCGGAGGACTCTTGGACGAGCTCGCGGGGCAACGAGGCATCCGCCGGGGTGAAGAGATTCATCACCGAGGAATCGAGCGTGAGGAACCGGCCCTCGGGGCTGACGCGGTTGAAAATCTCGGCGTAGAAACGCGGGCTGGGGCTGTTCATCGAATCGCAGCAGGGCATGCGGAAGGCCACCGGCCGGTTGCCGGGGATGTGGCCGAGCAGATCGACGCAGCCGTGGTAGGTGGCGGCGGCGCCCTCAAAATCGCCCCGGGCCAAGCACGGGCAGGGATGACCCAGCGTGTGCACTTCCAGAGAAAGCCCTTCCTGGAGCCATCTCTGGAGCTGCGGGTTGTTCGGGTCCACCGCATTGATCATGATGCTGACCGGCGCGCGACCGTCGATGCGCTTGAGTCGGTTGAGAATTGGCCGGAGGTACTGTTCGTAACGGGCGGTGTCGCGCAGGTCGTCGATGGCGAGTACCACCGCCGCCTCCACGCCCGGCTCGCCAATCCACTGGGGCGTCGTCAACTTCGCGGTGGACGCGCCCGGGTGGAAAGGATCGGCGGCATCGAGGTATTCAAGACCGGCGGCGAACAACGCGGGGGCCGACCCGCCGAAAGCGAGGCTGACGAAGATCAGGAACGGCAGGACGGGCACGCGCAACGGGCTGCGAAGGCGCATTCGGATCATGCCCGAGTGTGAATTCACTCTGGCATGGGCGAAAGCGTGAAATGCGTCGGGGTTGCCACAGGGGCATGGGACCGGGCCGACGTCTGGACCGGACACGCGGCGGGGCCATCAGTCGCACTGGCACGGCTCCCGGCGCACGCGGTAGAAGCGGGCGGGATCCGGTTCGATCACGTCGCTGGCCTCCGCTTCCACGTCCGCCAACTTGGCCGTGAAGTTCGTGAGTGGCCACCATTCCCCCGCGCCAGCGGTGTGGCGTCGCTCCACGGTGTAAGTGTAGCCGGCCAAAGCGTCGAAGCGGAACCGGAAGAGGCGGCCGCTCACCCTCACGTCGCGGAGTCGCGTCTCCGGCGGCGGCGCATATTCGATCTCCAACCGGGCGGCTCGAGCCGCATCCTCCCGTGCCGCAAAGCGCCGAGCGGTGAGCGGCACGTGTTCCTGGGCGCTCTTAAGCA
>DATLZF010000286.1:0-7032 GCA_035574135.1 Candidatus Methylomirabilota bacterium | reverse complement strand
CAGCGCGGAACTGCCGGCCGTCACTCCGGCCGCTGCGGCCGCTCCGCCCGAGCGGCCGGAGTCCGCCTCCGGTCGCGGCGGCGGCGAACACATCCTCTACCTGGATGACGAGGAGCCGTTGGTGTTCCTGGCCATCCGCACCCTCGAACGACTGGGTTACCGGGTGACCGGATGCACCCGCGCCGAGGAGGCGATCGCCACGTTCCGCGCCCGGCCGCAGGACTTCGATCTCGTCGTCACCGATTTCAACATGCCCGGCATGTCCGGGTTGGATGTCGCTCGTCAAATCCTGAGCATTCGTCCGGACGCGGCGGTGGTGATGACTTCCGGCTACCTGCGAACGGGGGAAGTCGAAGCGGCACGGGCGGTGGGCATTCGCGAAGTCATCCTCAAACCGGGCACCGTGGAAGAAATGGGCCCGCTGGTGCGGCAAATTCTCCAGAAACGCCCGCGCGGCTCCGGCGCGGCAACCCCGGACACGGCTTCCTTTTGAAGTGCGCCGGCGGCACGTCTCCGGGTCTGCCGCCGATGCCATGGCTCCGGATCCCAGCCCGGCCGCGACGCGCCGCAGGCCCTCTCCGTTGCCGGCCACCACGGATTACCCGACGCATCAGACGCCAGACTTCGCATTGACGCTGCCGACGGGGGCTGCTGTGCTACCGGGCGTGCAAGCTTGCCGCGTGTTTCCCTCGGCGCAGCCGCCTCCGCGCGGTTCCGCAAACGCCCTCTGCAAGATCATGACCGGATCCGCTCCCCGCGCGGGAGATTGCCCTGGCTCGCCAACGTTCTCCCGACCCACCGATGTGGCCGCCCGCGGCGGCTGGCATCGATGCACGGCGCTCGGGATGGCGGCATGGCTGTTCGCCGCCGGCGCCGTGGCGCCCCTGACCGCGCAGCAGGTGGCCGTGCGCGAGCAGACGCTCTCGAACGGCATGAGGTTGCTGATGGTCGAGCGGCACGACGATCCGACCATTGCCGGCGGCTGGGTGGCGCACGTGGGCAGCGCCAACGAGCGGCCGGGCATCACCGGCATGGCGCACCTGTTCGAGCACATGATGTTCAAGGGCACGCCGACCCTGGGCACGAAGGATTACCAGAAAGACCTGGAGATCATCGCGGCGCAGGAGAAGGTGCGCGAGGAGATGCGCCGCGAGGAAGCCAAACTGCGCGCGGCCTGGCGCCGGGGCGAGATCGACGACCTGCTCAAGCCCGAGAACAAGACGCCCCGGCTGCGCGAGTTGGAAAAGCAGTTCAACGAGCTGATCGCCCGGCAGCGGGAGATCCTGGTGAAGAACGAGTTCGACCGTATTTACACGACGGCGGGCGGCTCGGGCATGAACGCCTTCACCACGGCGGACTTGACGGCGTATTTCATCACCGTGCCCGCCAACAAGCTGGAGCTGTGGATGTGGATGGAGTCCGAGCGCATCCTGCGGCCCGTGTTTCGCGAGTTTTACGCCGAACGCGACGTGGTCTTCGAGGAACGGCGGATGCGCACCGAAGCCACGCCCCTGGGGCGGTTTGAGGAGAGCTTCGAGGCGATGATCTGGGAGTCGCATCCCTACGGCTGGCCGACGGTAGGTTGGCCGTCCGACATTCCCGCCATCACCAAGGCGCAGGCCGACGAGTTCTACGCGCTCTACTACGCGCCACAGAACATCTCGCTGATCTTGGTGGGGGATTTTCAAGCGGCCACCGCCGCGGCGATGGCGGAGAACTACTTCGGCCGCATCCCGCGCGGGCGCGACGAGGCCCCGGAGGTGGTGACGCTGGAAATGCAGCAGACGGCCGAAAAACGGCTCTACGGCGAGGCCGAGGCCAACCCGCAGGTGGATCTCGTCTGGAAAACCGTCGCCTTCCAGCATCGCGACTCGTATCCGCTGAACATCCTCGCCCAGATTCTCTCGACGCGCACCGGCCGTCTTTACAAGGGCCTGGTGCAGGGAGCGCAACTCGCCACCGAAGCCTCGGCGGCGGTGGCTCATCGAAAGTACGCCGGACTGTTCAACATCAATGCCGAAGTGCGGGAAGGCCGGACCCCCGAGGAGGTCGAGCAGGCCATCTACGCCGAGCTCGACAAACTCAAGCAGGAAGAGGTGCCGGCAGAGGAATTGCAAAAGGTGAAGAACCAATTCGCCGCCTCGGAATACCGGCGGCTCACCTCGAACATGTCCATTCTCATGCAGCTCATGTTCAACGATGGCTACGGCGACTGGCGCGAGATCAACGAGGCCGGGCGCAAACACCAGGCCGTGACCGCCGCCGACGTCAAGCGCGTGGCCAACACCTACCTGACTCGCGAAAACCGCAACGTGGCCATTTACACCCGCAAGGCGGCCAACACCACGGCCGCGGAGCCGGAACTGGCCGGACTGGCGCCGGAGCAGCAGTCCATCGTGCGCCTGCTCAAGGCACGTCTGAAGGAAGAAAAAAATCCCGAAACCCTCCGGCAAAAACTCGCCACTCTCGAAGAACAGGCCGGCAAGGCGGATGCCCGCAGCCGGCCCTTCCTCGATTTGCAGAAGCGGCTCCTCCAGCAACGCCTTGCCGAACTTCAATGAGCATGAACTCCCTTCGTTTTTCCCCCCGGCCCGGGAGCCCCGGCCTTCATCGCGATCTCCGTTCCGCTGCCCGTTCCCGGGCGGCTGCCCGCGCGGGGAGTCTGCTTCTGGCGCTGCTGTTGGGGGCGGGGGCCTCGCTGCCCGCTTTGGCAGCACAGACCGGGGCGGCCGCCGCCATCCCCGACCGGCCCGAGAAACTCCAGTTCCCGCCGCTCGTTTACGAGCCACCCCACCCGCGGGACTACCGCGTCGTGCTCAAGAGCGGTCCGGTGGCCTACGTCGTGCCCGATCGGGAGCTGCCACTGGTGAACATCGTCATCCATTTGCGGGCCGGGGAGTTTCTCGACCCCGAGGGCAAGGAGGGTCTGGCCCAGGCCGTCGGCCACCTGCTCACCCGTGGCGGCACGGAACGGCGCACGGCGGAGGATCTGGACGAACGCACGGCATTTCTGGCCGCGAACCTGAATTCAACCCTCAGCGGCACCCAGGGCAGCGTGAGCCTCAACCTGCTTTCGAAGGACCTCGATGAGGGACTGGGACTGCTCCGCGAAGTGCTCACCACCCCGCGTTTCCAGGAGAACAAGTTCGATCTGTATCGTCAGCAAGTGCTCCAGAACCTCAAGCGGCGCAACGACGATTCGGCTGACATCGAGGCGCGCGAACGCGACTTTCTCGCGTTCGGCGATAAATTCTGGGGCAACCGCCTGCCCACCGAGGCGTCGGTCAAAAGCCTGACGCGCGAAGATCTCCTGGCGTTCCATCGGCGCTGGATCCATCCGCGCAATTTCATCGTGGCCGCCAGCGGCGACTTCGACCGGGCGGCCATGATCGCCAAGCTTGAGGCGTTGCTCGACAACTGGCCCTTTCCGGGCGAGAGCACACCGCCGGTGCCCACCTACACCGAGTTCGCCCGGCCGGGCGTGTATCTGGTGGACAAGGATGTGAACCAGGGCCGCGTGTCGATGCTGCTTCCCGGGCTGATGCGCGATCACCCCGATTACTTCGCCGTGGCGGTGATGAACCGCATTCTGGGGGGCGGCGGCTTCACCTCCCGCATCGTCAATCGCGTGCGGTCGGACGAGGGGCTGGCCTATGCGGCGGGGTCGAGCTTTCCGGGCGGCATCTACTATCCGCTTCCCTTCACGGCGGGTTTCCAGACCAAATCCCGCACGGTGGCCTTCGCCACATCCATCATGCTCGAGGAGATCAAGCGCATCGCCGCCGAGCCGGTCACGGCCGAGGAGTTGAACACGGCCAAGCGCTCCTTCATCGACACCTTCCCCCGCAACTTCGCCAGCAAGGCCCAGACGGCGGCCGCGTTCGCGCAGGAGGAACTGACCGGCCGGTTCGCCAAAGACCCGGACTTTTTCAAGCACTACCGGTCGCGCATCGACGCCGTGACCGCGGCGGACGTGCAACGAGTGGCGGCAAAGTATCTCGATCCGGCGCGTCTCGTGGTGCTGGTGGTGGGGCAGAAGAGCGAGATCCTTCTCGGCCACCCGGACCACCCCGTGAAGCTCGAAACGCTGGCCGGTGGAAACCTGACCGAGCTGCCCCTGCGCGATCCGCTCACACTCAAGCCCATGACGCCGTAGGCGCGCCGCTCACGCGGCCGCGCGCGGCTCGAGAATCTGGGAAAACTTCGCCAGCACGTTGCGGATGGCCGCCGGTTGCACGGGCTTGACGATGTAGTCATCCATCCCCGCCTCCAGGCAGCGCTCGCGGTCTCCCTCCATCGCGTTGGCAGTAAACGCCACGATGGCGATGCGCGGGCGCTGGCCGGCCGCTTCGCGCCGCCGGATCTCCCGCGTCGCCTCAAAGCCATCCATTTCCGGCATCTGGCAGTCCATCAGGATCAGGTCATAGGGAATTCGTTCGATTGCGGCCAGAACCTCACGACCGTTGGCCGCGGCATCCGCCGAGTGACCCGCCGTCTGCACCAGCCGGACCGCCAAGCGTTGGTTAACGGCGTTCTCCTCGGCCACGAGCACGCGCAAGCTGCGAGCGCAGACGGGCGCGGCAGGCGGGGTCGGCGGCCGGGCCTTCCGGACGAAGAGGCGCGTGTCGCTGCCAAAAGCCTGATTGAGGGCGTTGAACAACTCCGACTGCCGGACCGGTTTGGTCAGACTCGCCGCCAGGCCGGCCTCGCTCAGTTCGGCCGCCGTCAGCCGCCGGCCCGAGGAACTGAGCAGAATCAGCGGAAGCCCCGCAAGGGTGGCGTCCCCTTGGATGTGCCGGGCCAACGTTACGCCGTCCATCTCGGGCATCTGCATGTCCAGAATGGCAAGATCGAAGGGATCGCCGGCCGCAGCCTCGCGCCGCAACAAGGCCAGAGCCTCGATCCCGCTGGAGACGGCGTCCTGACGAACCTCGAGAGGCAGCAATTGATGACACAACACGCGGCGGTTGGTGGCGTTGTCATCCACCAACAAGACACGGCGGCCCGCGAGCCGGACCAGTTTCTGGGGCAGCGGAGCGGCGGCCGTTCCGGCCTGTTTGTCGAGCCGGGCGGTGAACCAGAACAGGGAGCCCTCGCCCGGACGGCTCTGGACGCCAATCTGGCCGCCCATCATCTCCACCAGACGCCGGCTGATCGCCAAGCCCAGACCGGTGCCGCCGTACTTGCGGGCCATTGAGCCATCCGCCTGGGTGAAGGGCTGGAAAAGTTTTTCCTGAACTTCGGGCGCAATGCCGATCCCGCTGTCCTGCACCTCGAACCGGAGCGTGACGCCGGCTTCGGTCTGCGCCTCACAACTCACGCTCAACGAGACCTCGCCCCGCTCGGTGAACTTGAGGGCGTTGCCGAGCAGATTCAGCAGCACCTGCCGCAGGCGCCCCGGATCGCCCTTGAGCTGACAGGGCACCTCGTTGGGCAGCAGCAACAGCAGTTCGATCTTCTTGGCGGCCGCCTGCTCGGCCAACAGGTCCACCGTGTCCTCAACCGTCTCGCGCAGGTCGAAATCGATGACCTCGAACGCCATTTTTCCGGACTCGACCTTGGAGAAGTCGAGGATGTCATTGATGATGGCCAGCAGTGACTCGGCGCTCTGGCGCACGGTCAGGGCATAGTCGCGCTGCTCGTCGGTCAGGGGCGTGTCGAGCAGCAGGCCGGTCATGCCGATCACGCCGTTCATGGGCGTGCGGATCTCGTGACTCATGGTGGCGAGGAACTCGCTCTTGGCCCTGCTGGCGGCCTCGGCGGCGCGCGCCAGGTGTTCGGCCTGGATGATGGCGTCGCCCAGTTGCTGGTTCCGCATGGCCAGATCGGCGTTGACCGTCCGCAGTTCCTCGGTGCGTTCCTGGACGCGCTGCTCCAATTCGTCGCGGGAGCGCCGCAACTCGGCTTCGATGCGCTGGCGCTCCGCCACCTCGCGCTGCAGCTCGGAGGCGGTGCGTTCCAAACGGCTGGCATGATCGCGAATTCGCTCGCGCAACCGGAGCTGCTGCCAGCCGAATCCACCGATCAGCATCACCAGAACCAGTGAAACCCCGACGGCCAGGAGCACGAGCGTGCGGCGCAGCACGTCCTCCGGTCCCAGGATGCTCTCACGCGGCGCGGCCACCAGCACGTGCCATTCGGGGCCCTCCACGCGGCTGGGCCATTGGATGGGGGCGGATTGAATCACCGCCGGCACGGGGTGGGAGATGGCGTTGAGTCCCAAGGGCAGCCGCTGCGGCAAGGGCGGCCCCTGTTGCTCGAACACGGTCCCGTCCGAGCGGGCCAGCCCGCACCACCAACCCCGTTGCTCGAGCAGGTCGCGGGCAGCGATCCATGCGCGCAGGACTCCGGCCAATGACTCCCTCTGCGCGCCGTTTCGCACCGGCACGGTGAACACAACCTCGCCCCCGAACTGCCGGATGCGCCCGCGCTGCCCCCGACCGAAGGTGTGCCCTCCGGCCTCGGTCGGCATGGCGAAGCTGGCCTCGGCGGCCGGATCGGTGGCCGCCACCGGCTGGCCGTCGGCGGTCACGAGTTCGATGCGTTGCAGCCCGGCCAGCCGTCGCGGCGTGTGGGCCAGAAAGCTCGTGATTTCCGAGCGGGCCTCGGCTTCGTTCAACCGCTGGATCACCGGCAGCGCCGCCCAGGACTCCAGCATCTCCACCACCGTGGCGATGCTCTGCTCGGTCTGGCGGCGCAGGCTGGTGCATTCCTCGTGGATCTGGCGGCCGGCCTGGGTTCGCAAAGCCGCCGCGCCCTGGTCGAAAATGCACCAGATCGCTCCGATCAGCAGCGCGACCACCGTGACACAAACGGCGATGGTGGACTTGAATCCTCGGATCATGACAGCGCCGGTCGGGTCCCCACGCCGGAGCCCCGTTGTTTCAACCTGTTTACTGGTCGAGCCTGCCCAATCACAGTTCGATGCTTCTTCGGCGTGCTCCACCATTCCTTGAGCAAAAAAGCCAGAACGTCCCCGTCTGACAGCCGCCGAATCCGGGCCGGTTCTAGCCGGAGACTCGAATCAAACCG
>DATLZF010000285.1:0-2665 GCA_035574135.1 Candidatus Methylomirabilota bacterium | reverse complement strand
TTGAAGCGGATGACGTGCGGCAGCATCAGGCCCACCGCCTGGCCGTGGATGACGCCGTGATGGGCCGTGAGTGGGTTGGCCGCCGCGTGCGCCGCACCGAGCATGGAGTTTTCGATGGCCGTGCCCGCCAGGGCGGCGCCCAGCAACATGCGGGCACGGGCTTCGAGATCGTGGGGGTTGTTGAGCACCTGTGGGAAGCCGGCCACGCAGAGCTTGAAGGCCTGGTGGGAATACATCAGCGAGAGCGGCGTGCGCCTCTTCGTCACCGCGGTTTCCACGGCGTGGGCAATGGCGTCGATGCCGGTGCAGGCCGTGACGCGAGGCGGCTGCGACACGGTGAGCCCGGGATCCAGGATGGCGACACGCGCGGCCGCCTTGGGGTCGAGGCAGGCCATCTTCTGGTGGGTCTGCTCATCGGCAATGAGGGCGGCGCACTGGCATTCACTGCCGGTGCCGGCGGTCGTCGGCACGGCGATCATCAGCAGCATGGGCTTGAGTGCCTTGCCCACGCCCCAGTAGTCCTTCATTTCCCCGCCGTTGGTGAGAAGAAAGTTGCAGCCCTTGGCGGTGTCCATGGCACTGCCGCCGCCCAGCCCGACGATAAGATCGATGCCCGCAGCCCGGGCGACATGGAGACAATGGTCCACGTCCTTGGTGGTGGGGTTCTCCCGCACTTCGCCGTAGGTCACCACGCCGAGGCCCGCGGCCTGGAGGGAATGTTCGACACGCAGAGCGTGCCCGGCGGTGACGATGCCGGGGTCCGTGACCAGCAGAACACTGCGGCCGCCCAGTTCACGGGCCAGCGCCCCCACCGAATCCACCGTGTCGAGGCCGAAAACGAGCCGAGTGCGGGGCTGATGATCAAACGCCGTCATGCCTCGTCTGGACTGCCCGCAAGCGGGGAAGATTCAAGCCCGTTTTCATGCCCGCGCAGTATGACAGTCGCCCGATCCGTTGCCAGTGGAAGTCAGCGCAAGCGTGAAATTCTTTTGTAACCAAATCCGGAGGGGAGCCCGGGCTTCGTTCCCGCGCCGGCCGTCCGGAAAAACATTGTCATCACCCCGAGGCGATTTAAGGTGGCGGCGCGATGATCAAAACCTTTGCCGAACTCGGATTTCCCGGCCGGTTGATCGCCGTGGAAGGTCTCGACGGCTCGGGCAAATCGACGCAGATTTACCTGCTGAAGCGGTGGCTCGAACAGCAGGGGTTGAAGATCTTTTTCAGCGAATGGAACTCGTCGGAACTGGTCAAGGCCGCCACCAGCAAGGGCAAGAAGCGCGAGTTGCTGTCGCCCACCACGTTCAGCCTCATCCACGCCACCGATTTTGCCGACCGCTACGAGCGGCACCTGGTGCCGCTGCTGCGGGCGGGTTACCTGGTCTTGTGCGACCGCTACATTTTCACCGCCTTTGCGCGCGACACGGTGCGGGGCTGTCCCCGGGAGTGGGTTCGCGGCATTTACAACTTCGCCGCGCTGCCCGATCTGACCTTTTTCTTCAAGGCGCGGCTGGAGGTTTCGCTGCAACGAATTCTCGACGGACGGCCGCAGCTCAAATACTTCGAAGCCGGCATGGACTTGCGGCTTTCGACCGATCCCTACGAAAGCTTTCGCATCTTCCAAGGGCGGATTCTCGAACAGTATCTGGCGATGAGTTCGGAGTTCAATTTTCTCGTCATCGACGCCAATCAGGCCATCGAGGTGCAGCAGAACCTGCTGCGCGAACTGATTTCGGCCCGGATTGACCTGGCCTCGTTTGCCCGAGACCAGCGCCGCACGCCCGGTACCCAGGCGGCCGCATGAGCATGGAAAAGCCGATCAAGCCCCCCCCTCGTAAGACCGGTATGAAGAGCCGCGTGCTGGTGCCGCAACGGTCGCGCCGACGCTTCTACGGGCATGGGCTGCCCAACGTGGATCTCGAAAAGCTGGCCGGAAAGCTCTTCGTTGTTGAGGGCGCCGATGGCTCGGGGCGCTCGACGCAGATCGCCATGCTGGTGGACTGGTTGGAAGGTTCCGGCCACGCCACGGTTCAGGTGGGGTTGAAACGCTCGACACTCGTGAGCGAAGAACTCGAACAGGCCAAGCGCGGCAACATCCTCAGCCACACGACGCTCTCGCTGTTTTACGCCACCGATTTCGCCGACCAACTGGAGAACATCATCCTGCCCGCCCTCAAGGCTGGCTGCATGGTGCTGGCCGACCGTTACATCTATACGTTGATGGTGCGAGACCTCGTCCGGGGCATGGATGAGGCATGGCTGAAGAACCTCTACGGCATCGCCCTGGTGCCGGATGCTGTTTTTTACCTGAACGTTTCACCCGAAGAATTGGTTCAGCGTAATTTGGCCAAGAACCATGCGCTCGATTTCTGGGAAAGCGGGATGGACATCGGATTGTCGCGCGACATGTTTGACAGCTTCATGAAGTATCAGGCGCTGGTGGCGGACCACTTCAAACGGCTCCAAGCCACCTACGAATTCACGATGGTGGACGGGAATCGGTCGCCCGAGGAGATCAACACGGAACTACGGGCGAAGATCAAGAAGGTGATGACCGGGCATTGACCGCTCCCGCCCGGGGCGCGGCCCCGGCGAAGCCGGCGGCAAGGCATCGTAAGAGGCCGAAGATTATGGCGGAGACGAATGGCAAGCCTGAGTACCTGGTGGG
>DATLZF010000284.1:0-2308 GCA_035574135.1 Candidatus Methylomirabilota bacterium | reverse complement strand
CTGCGGCCAGATCGTCCTCCGCAACCACCCCGTACTCCCGATTAACGCCACCTTGCAGCAGTTCGCCCGCGAAGCCACCGGCATCATCCACTGCGCCAAGTGCCCAGCAGTGAAGTGCACCCGCTGGTTCATCCGCAGCATCAGCCGCGCCGATCGCCAGTACTGCTCACCGACGTGCCGCATGCGGGCGTGGCGGCAGGGAGGGCCGCAGAATGAAACGTGATCATCTGATCCTTGACCGGCCCCTGGAGGCACAGCCCTCCGTGCCAACATCAATGAGACACTTCCCGGCCCATTAATTACTGAGCAGGGCGAGAATGGATCTCAGCGTGAGTCTCAAGAACCAACCTCTTCCCGCTCCAGCGGTTTTGCCCGCCGCGGAGCGCAGTGAGCCCGAGCGTAGCGAGGGCGAGCGCAGCGCAGCGGCGGGCAAAACCGTCGCCGAGTTGCGGGCCCTCCCCCGTCCCGATCCCGAGGTCGTCGCCAAACCCCGGCGCCGTTCCTTCACCGCCGAATACAAGCTCCGCATCCTCCAGGAGGCCGACAGCGCCCGCTTCTCCGGCACCATCGGCGCCCTGTTGCGCCGCGAGGGCTTGTACTCCTCCCATCTCGTCACCTGGCGGCGCGAACGTGAGGCCGGCACGCTCGAGGCCCTCACCCCCCGCAAGCGCGGCCCCAAGTCCAAGAGCCATCCCCTCGATGCGGAAAACCAGAAGCTCCGCCGCGAGAACGAGCGCCTCACCAAGCGGCTCCGCAAGGCCGAAATCATCATCGAGGTTCAAAAAAAAGTGGCTGCCCTGTTGGGCCGCCCGCTGCCGGCACCGGACCCGGAGGAGAACTCCTGATGCCCGCCGTCGCCGAACTCGCCGCCACCACCGGTGTCCGCCCCGCCTGCCAGGCCCTGAACGTGCCCCCGGCTTCCTTCTACCGCTGGCGGCAACGGGCCGCCGGCCAACCCTCGCGCGCGCCCCGCCCCCGCCCGGCCCGCGCCCTCACCGCCGCCGAGCAAACCATCGTCCTCGGCCACCTGCACAGCGAGCGGTTTCAAAACCACGCGCCCGCCGCCGTCTACGCCACCCTGCTCGACGAGGGCCACTATCATTGCTCGATCCGCACCATGTACCGGCTGCTCAAACAGCGCGGCGAATCGCGCGAGCGCCGCAACCAACTCACCCATCCGCCCTATCAGAAGCCCGAACTGCTCGCCACTGGCCCCAATCAGGTCTGGAGCTGGGACATCACCAAACTGCGCGGGCCCGCCAAGTGGACCTACTATTACCTCTACGTCATCCTCGACGTGTTCAGCCGCTACGTCGTCGGCTGGATGGTGGCGCCGCGCGAAAGCGCCGAACTCGCCAAACGCCTCATCGACGACGCCTGCCGGAAGCACAACATCCGGCCCGGCCAACTCACGGTCCACGCCGACCGCGGCCCGGCGATGACCTCGAAGCCGGTCGCCTTGCTGCTGGCCGATCTGGGCGTGACCAAATCGCACAGCCGCCCCTACGTCTCCGACGACTACCCGTATTCCGAAAGCCAGTTCCGGACCATGAAATACCGTCCGGAATTCCCCGACCGCTTCGGCTCGATCCAGGATTCGCGAGCCTTCGGACACCACTTCTTCCCCTGGTACAACGACGATCACCGCCATTCGGCCCTCGGCCTGATGACCCCCGCCATGGTGCACTACAACCTGGCCCCGCAGGTCCGTGAACACCGCCAGCGCATCCTCGATGCCGCCTACCTGGCCCACCCCGAACGATTCGTCCGCCAACCGCCCCAAGCCCCACAACTGCAACAGGAGGTCTGGATCAACAAGCCGGCACAGTCAGAGAAAGAAAGTCACTAAACTCCATGGCTTGGTGTCTCAAAGTCGTTGACACGCGCCGCGCGCAGTCGCCGCCGCGAATCCAGTGCAATTCACTTCAAGGTGCCTGAGTTGCGTTTTCTTTAATGACCCAACTCCCGTCGGCACTGCGCAGAGCGCCGATGATCATGGGCCATTCTTGCCAAGGGAACATGTCAACGCTCAATCGGTCGTCGGATAGCTCGACCCCCTCCTCTGAACCGATGCATGCGAAACGCAGTTGATTGTTGCTCAACACGGCGCGCCACATCGGCTTCCAATCCGGAGAGGTGGATTCTATTGTGCCCATCCATAGCGAGAGCTGTTGCCCAGAAAAACGGGGCCGGACGATCAGCCCGTATCGTACATCGGGCGCCTGGCCGCGGAGAATCGCAGACATGAGCCTACCGTCCCTGAGATCATCTACAACCTTTGGCAGCTCCTCAGCCGTGCGCTCGTAGT
>DATLZF010000283.1:0-7033 GCA_035574135.1 Candidatus Methylomirabilota bacterium | reverse complement strand
GGCGTGCATCGCGCTCGGTCTCACCGGTTGCGCGAGGCTGTCCACGGCGTAGGCGAGCAAGTGGGACGCGGTGATCGCGCCCTCGGTGTCGGCGACCGCCGCCGGCGCGTCGAATCGGTCCGCCCCGGCGAAGAACGGACCGACGATAACCACCGTGTTGGAGGTCACCAGACTGGCCAGAGGCGAAAACGGGGCGGTATTCGTCCAGCGCGAAAGCTCCTCGGCGGCAAGCGACGGGAACAGCGCCTCGGGTGCCGCGCGAAAACGCAAGGGGATTCGTTCTGGCAACGTGGCCAGATCGGTCTCCCCGTAACCTGCGGCCAGGGCGGCCAGGGTAGGCTGTTCGCGCCCGGTGACATCGTTGAATTTCAGCCGGACGGATCGCACCCTGCCATCCACGTCAGGTTCGAAGAGCGCCGGGGCGATCCGGTTGGTCAAGCGCTGGAAGGGCTCCACCAAGGGCTCGATGAGGCGGCGGCCTCCGGGGCCGGGCCTGGTCTCCTGCTGGAGAAGGACATTGCCCGCGTTGGTCATGGCCGAGTAAAGCGCCAGGTCCCGGGTGGTACGGTCACGCTCGATGGTGTGAGCCAACACGATGGCCTTGGGACCGGTGCGCGCGATTTCCTCGATGAGCTTGGCCAGCAGATCGCGGGGTAGAGGGGTGCGTGCCCGTTGCGCCACCGATACGTCTGTGATCTTGACCAGCACCACGCGGCTGGAGGGCGCCTTGCGGTCAGCAGGGCTGAGCCAGAACTTCGTGAGCGCGTCATGCCACTCCAGGTCAAGCCGGGGCCAGCCCAGCGCTATGGCCAGCCAGCAGGCGAGCACGACGACCAGCGCAGCCCAGGACGAGGGAGTGCGGGACCGAGGCGGGGAGGGACGAGGAGAACTCATGAGCTGGCTCGCCCACGGCGCGTGGGCCACACGGGCTTGGTGTCACCCGCGTTCGCAATGCCAAGGTGTGTTGTAAGACGACGCAAGTGGATCGTGTTTAACGGCTGGCCGGGATGCTTTCAAGCCGGCACTGGTGCGCAGCGCGGGCGATCCGGTCGGAACGCAGACGGCCTTGCGACATGCCCCGCGCCTCCGTGCAGGCGGTCGTGCCCCGTCACGGGTGGAGCAGGGGCTTGACGCCGCCCGGCAGAGCATACAGCACGTTCACCTCTTCATCCGTCAGCGCCCGGTTGAAGCAGGACAACTCGTCCCACAGCCCGATGTAGCTCAGGCCGAGCATGACCAAAGTGTGCTCAGGCTCCCATGTGTAGGTTTGGAGTGACGGCTCCAATGCGCCCGCCCATTTGCCATCAAGATAGAGGCGCGCCACTCCTTCGGGTTTGCCCGTGTTGAAATCCTCCCACGTAAAGACAACGTGCGTCCACTTGCCCCGGGCAAAGGGCGGCTTGCTCACAGTGATGAGAGGCTTGTCGATGGCCGGAATCTCCTCCCACTTGCGATTGTTCGGGTTCCACACCTTGAAGTCCGCGTAGGCACCGAGGCGGAACGGGATGTCTTCCTTGCGTTTCTCGAACTCAACGAAGAACGCGGCATCGTTCCAAGCGCGTGGTGTGATCTGGATCGGGTCACAAAAGCCCGGCTCCAGTTCGGCCGCGGGATCGACACACAGCCAAAGGGAAACCGCGCCGCTCCAGTTGCGCGCGCGGTAGGCCACATTCTTGGCTGCCTTAAAAAAGACAAGGGGTGTCTTCCTCTCGGTGAAGCGAAGAGCGTCGCCGAACCTGCCCCGGCTTTTGGCGTGGCTGACAGCGTCACCCGGCGGCAGCCCCGGGGTGGCGTTGGTCCGCTGTTTCATGTCCGGAGCGTGCCACAAGCGGCGGTCGCCCAACGCAAAGTCCGCGTCCACGACGCCATCGAAGGAGGCATGGAAGGTGAGCGCCCGACGCAGTTCCGACTCGGCGGGCGATGCGGCCGTGGCCATACCCCCGGTGGTGGCGACCAGGATGGCGACGAGGGCAAGCCGGATGGGGCGGGAGCGGGGTGTCTTCATGCCCGCATCTAACAAAACTGCGGGAACCACAGCAAGAAGGGATGCTCCTGATCATTCAGCCCGGATCTCGATGGCCAGCACTTCTCCGGGCTCGCACTCCGCACTGACTTCGAAAGGGCGGCAGCATACTTCGCAGTCGGTAGTGAATCGCTGGGTTGCCGCGCTGGTGTCCAACACGAGATCGAAGGACTGGCCGCAGTACGGACACTGGATGGTTTCGGTGCATTGCACCCCGCCATGGTGCGCCGGGACGGCGCGGAGACCAATCGAAAGTTCAAGTCATTTACGGCGCCGTCCGGACGCGGTCAAAGCCCATCGGAAACGGGCTGGCGCCCGGGTTGGCTGCTTCCATCGGCGCGTCCGTGGTCATGGCGAAACGAAGGGGCCGGTACGCCGGCCATCACCCGGCGAGGCGCCGGCGTCTCGACGAACCGATCTCGGAACGCAGGCGGCCAGGCTCGAAGTCAGGTCCGGCGCCGAGTGCCCGAGCGCGCGAAGCGAGCGCGGCAGGAAGGATCGCTTGGCCATCGACAGGGGCCGCCCTGCCGGCTACATGAACGGCATGGCCTGCGACCCGAGCCCTCGTCACGATGCATCGGCCGCCCGGCATGCCGCCTGGGCGCGCGCGGTGACATGGATCGCCATCGTTGGCATTGTGACCGCGGCGGGCCTTTATGTTTTCAAATCGCTGCGGGATTTGCCAGGTGAGGCCTTGGAGAACGTCGGACAAACCGTTCGTCGCACGGGCGAGGCACTGGCCACGGTGGCGTCGGCTTTCCATCACGGCACCGTCACCACGTCGTTCCTGAGCTACGCCACCCGCCTGAGCGGACAGCAGCATTTTCAGTTCGCCACCTTGCGGCAGATGGAGGTGTTTACGCAGAGCGACCAGCGGACCACGGGTTTCGGCTACATTCCGTTGCCGGAGGTGATCGTCGAGGCGCGCGCCCCGGTGGAGTTCACCTATTACCTGGATCTAAACGCCCCATGGCGGTTCGAGTTGCGCGATGGCGTGCTGCATGTCTTCGCTCCCCCCATCCGCTTCAACCAGCCCGCCGTCGATGCTTCGGCCATCCAATACGAGATCCGCAAGGGTAGTCTGTTTCGCGACACGGCCGAGGCCATGGAAAACCTGAAGCAGGCGATCACGATGCTGACCCGGCTCCGAGCGCGGGAAAACATCCGCCTCGTGCGCGAGACCGGCCGGCGCCAGACCGCCGAGTTCATCGAGCGATGGCTGGCCCGTCAGTTCGCCGACGGCGCGCAATACCCGGTGAAGGTCTATTTCCCAGGAGAGGCGCCTCAGGAACTGACACCGCTGCTGACCAACGCACCGGCGCGGTAGGTGCGTGGCCGCAGGCGGGCAGCCCGAACAGGTGCACTCCCGCATCGCGGTTTCTGCGGCTTTCTCTTTTCAGATCGGCTAAGAACTGCGGCGTGTTGGCGACCTTCCTCACGATTCTGGCTGCCGTAAGCTGTGGGTTGGCAGTGTGGCAATGTCTGGCGGGCCGGCGCTTTCCGCTGCACCAGCGCAAAGGCCCGGCCGTGCGCCCGCCTGCCATCTCGGTGCTCAAACCGCTGAGTGGATGTGACGCCGCCACGCAACAATGCCTGCGAAGTTGGTTGGAACAGAATTATCCGGCCGAGGTGGAAGTGCTCTTCGGTGTCGCGTCATCGGATGACCCGGTGTGTGCGGTCGTTCATCGGCTCTTGGCACAACGACCCGCCGCGCCGGCCCGGCTGATCGTTTGCGAGGCGGTTCTGGGTTTGAACGCCAAGGTTTCGACGCTGGTGCAGTTGGAGCGTGCGGCCCGGTTTGAGTTTGTGGTGGCCAGCGACGCGGACGTGTTCGCCCCGCCGGATCTGCTGACCGAATTGGCGGCCTGCCGGGAACGTTCCGGCGCCAGCCTGGTGCATTGCCTCTACGGCCTGCGCTTCGTCGGAGACGGAATGTCGCTGGGCGCACGATGGGAAGCCGTGGCGATCAATGCGGATTTCTGGACGCAGGTGCTTCAGGCGCGAACGTTGGCGCCGATGGACTTCGCCCTGGGGGCCGTGATGGCGCTGCCGCGGCCGGTCTTGCGGGCGGCGGGCGGCTTCGAGGCTTTGTTGAACGTGCTGGCCGACGATTACTGGCTCGGCCGGCGCGTGGCCGGGCAGGGCGGCCGGATCGAGTTGTGCTCCGTGCCGGTCGAGTGCAGAGGCGGATCGATGAGCTTTCGTGAGGCTTGGGAACGTCAGTTGCGCTGGGCTCGGACCATACGGGTCTCCAAGCCGGTGCCGTATGCGTTGAGCATCGTGAACAACGTGACCCTTTGGGCCGGATTGCTGGTCAGTGCGGCCGGCGCCAACACCTGGGCGGTGGCCGTCGCGACCGCGTCTTTGGGCACGCGATGGTGGACGGCGTGGTGGAATGAGTGTCGGATGAGGCGCGACGCGCCGGGGGCTGGCGCATGGTGGCTCGCACCCGTCAAAGATATCCTGCAAGCGGCGACCTGGGCGGGCGCGTTCGTTGCGCGCACCGTGGTCTGGCAGGGGCGTCGCCTGCGGGTACGATCCGACGGCAGCCTGGAGACCCGTTGAATGGTTGCTCCTTGGGCAAGCCGGGTTTCCCTGTCGGCTCCCTATTGAGCATCGGTCGAATCTCGCACGGTCCCCCTGTCATCCCCTTTAGGCGTGGGCGATCCGGCCGATAACCTCCCTTGGCCTCGAGCCGACGGCCCGCTTGTTTCCGGCAGACGACGGGGTTGACGGCGCCGGGCTCCGGATTGACGTTTTCAGCGCAATGAGAGGCGAGTCGCGAATCACCCCTGGCACCGTGGTGACGGAACTCGAGCGTCATGTCCTGGTCGATGGTTTTCGCATCGTCATCGACCTGGAGAAGAGCCGCGGGGCCGAACTGTACGACGCCGCCAGCCGGCGGATGTTGCTCGACTTCTATGGTTTCTACGGTTCGCTGCCGGTGGGCTTCAATCACCCCCATTTTGATCAGCCCGAGGTGCAGGCGGAACTCGCGCGCGCGGCACGGACGAAGGTGGCCAACGCCGATGTCTATTCCGTCTTCTATGCTGAATTTGTCCGCGCGTTCCGGCGGGTGGCCGGGTTGCCGCCGTTGGAGCGCTATTTCTTTATCGACGGAGGCGCACTGGCGGTCGAGAACGCGCTGAAGGCGGCGATGGACTGGAAGGTCCGCAAGAACCTGGCCGCCGGGCGGGGCGAGCGGGGTACGGAGATTCTCCACTTCCAGAAGGCGTTTCACGGAAGGAGCGGCTACACGCTGAGTCTGACCAACACCGACCCGCGGAAGACGGACTATTTCGCGAAGTTCCCCTGGCCGCGCGTGCCGGCGCCCAGTCTCGACCACTCCCTCCCCCCGGACGAGCGCGAGCGTGACGCCGCCGCACGCGAAGCCCGCGTGGCGGACGAGATCCGCCGGCTGCTCGAACGGCGTGCACCGGATATCGCCGCGATCATCATCGAACCGGTGCAGGGCGAGGGCGGCGACAACCACTTCCGAGGCGAGTGGCTGCGCACGCTCCGCGCGCTGTGTGATGAATACGAGGTGTTGCTGATTTTCGACGAGGTACAGACCGGCCTCGGGCTGACCGGTCGGACCTGGTGCTGCCAGCACTTCGACGTTGTGCCGGATCTCCTGGCCTTCGGAAAAAAGGTCCAGGTCTGTGGCGTGATGGCCGGCCCGCGCCTCGACGAGGAGGCGGAGAACTGTTTTCGCCTGCCCGGCAGGATCAACTCGACCTGGGGCGGCAACCTGACTGACATGGTCCGCGCCACCCATTACCTTGGCATTATCGAGCGGGAGAGGCTGGTGGAGAACGCCGCTCTGATGGGGGCGCGGCTGATCGAAGAACTGGAGCAGCTAGCCGCCCGGGAACCGTTGATCCGCGCCGTCCGCGGACGCGGCTTGATGATCGCCTTCGACCTGCCGGATCGTGCGACGCGAGATGAATTCTACCGCGGGCTGTTCGAGCGGGGGCTGCTGGCCATCCGCTGCGGCGAGCGATCGATCCGTTTCCGGCCGGCCCTGGACCTGCCGGCCGTTGCGGTCGAGCGGGCGGTGGATCTATTGCGCGATCAATGCCGGCGAACTCGCAGTGGAGAGGCGGCGGCCGGTCTGCGCAGCGCCGCATGAGGCATCCTGCGCCCGTGGCACGGCGCGAATCAATCTGCACATGGACCAGTGGCTGCAAAAACTCGGGCTCGGCAAAGTCAATCCCGGCGTCTTCGATGGTGAATGGGGTGGGCGTGGGGCGGTCACCGAGAGCGTTTCGCCCATCAATGGCCGGGTGCTGGCCCGGGTGCGGGAGGCAGACGCGGCTGACTATGAACGGGCGATCTCCCGGGCGCACGCTGCTTTTTTACGCTGGCGCACGGTGCCCGCGCCCGTGCGGGGGGAGACGGTGCGAAAGCTCGGCCTGGCCCTGCGCGCCGCCAAGATTGATCTGGCCCGACTCATCACGCTCGAGGCCGGAAAGATCCTCGCCGAGAGCCAGGGCGAGGTGCAGGAGATGATCGACATCTGCGACTTCGCCGTCGGCCTGAGCCGCCAGCTTCACGGGCTGACCATCGCCTCCGAAAGACCGGGGCATCGCCTGATGGAACAGTGGCATCCGCTGGGCGCCGTAGGTGTCATCACCGCGTTCAACTTTCCCATGGCGGTCTGGTCGTGGAACGCCGCTCTGGCCGCGGTCTGCGGCGATGCCGTGGTCTGGAAGCCCTCGAACAAGACTCCCCTTTGCGCCATCGCCGTTACTCGTCTGGCTGAGCGGGTGTGCCGGCAAACGGGTGTGGATCCCGCCCTGTTCACACTCCTCACCGGCGACGTGCCCACGGTCGGGGAGCGCATGGCAGCCGACAAACGCCTGCCTTTGATCTCGGCAACGGGCTCGTGTGCGATGGGTCGGCGGGTGGCGCAGGTGGTGCACGGCCGGCTCGGCCGGACAATCCTGGAGTTGGGCGGTAACAATGCCGTCGTGGTGACACCCTCGGCGGACCTGGACCTGGCGGTGC
>DATLZF010000282.1:0-3358 GCA_035574135.1 Candidatus Methylomirabilota bacterium | reverse complement strand
GCCAGGATCTCGTCGTCGTCGGGCACCGGTTTTTTCTCCAACAGGCCGGCCAGGTCCATGATCATGCCCGGCGCGCAGAAGCCGCACTGGAAGGCGTTCTCAGCGAGAAAGGCTTCCTGCACCGGGTGAAGTTTTCCCTCGCGCGCCAGGCCCTCGATGGTGGTCACGCGCCGGCCGTCCACCGAACCGACGTTGCGCACGCACGAGCGGATGGCCGCCCCATCCACCAGCACGGTGCAGGCGCCGCATTCGGACTGGCCGCAACCGTACTTGGTGCCGGTCAGATCGAGATCCTCGCGCAACACTTCGAGTAGGGACCGTTCGGGATCGGTGACCAGGGTGCGAGGCTGGTCGTTCAGCGTGAAGGCAATGGTCCGCGTCATAACTCGAATGCTGTGCAGGCCGGACGTGCTGACAAAAATGCCGCCGGCGGTGGCTGTCGAGTCAATAATGCGAGGCGCGTTCAACCCAACCCGCTTCCCCTCTTGCCGCTCCGACTCCGGCCAGTAGGATGCGGCCGGTCACACGACACGAGCCGCATGAGAAGACACGAGGATTACGCCCCCGGGCCGCACAGCTTTCGGGTGCATTTCGGCTGTGGGCTCACGATCGGAAGCCTGGCCGGAGTCGGGGGGGCCTCCCGGCTGTGCGCGGAGGACTCGATCATGGCAGCGGCCGGGATCGTGGCGGGACCGGTTCCGGGCTGCGTCTGTGGCCGCTGGGGTGACCGGGTTTGGGAGCGGCTTTTCAGGAGGTGGGGCCGGCTCGGGTGGGTATGAGCAGGCTGGCGCTAATCGTTTGGTTTGTCGCCTGCGCTGCTCCCGCCGCGGAAGTATTCCGCGTGGCCACCTACAACCTGAACAATTACCTGCTGGCGCCCGCCGGCGCGCGGCCGATGAAAACGGCCGAGGGACGGGCCAAGATCCGCGAAAGCCTGCGGGCGGTGGGCGCCGACGTCGTCGCGCTGCAGGAGGTGGGCGGCTTGGGCGCGTTGCAGGAGCTGCGGGCGGCGTTGAGGGCCGAAGGCGTGGACTACCCGTTCTGGGAGCATATCACCGCGCGAGATACGAACATTCAGGTGGCGGTGCTGAGCCGGTTCCCGATCACGGCGCGGCGGCCGCACACGAACGACTCCTATCTGCTCTTCGGCCGCCGGCTGCGCGTGAGCCGCGGTTTTGCCGAGGTCGAGATCCAAGTGGCGCCGCGCTACTCCTTCACCCTCATTACCTGTCATCTCAAGTCGCGCCGGCCCGTGCCCGAGGCGGACGAGGCCGAGATGCGGGAACAGGAGGCGCTGATTCTGCGGGAGAAGATTGATCGCCGGCTTCGCGCCGATCCCGACGCCAACCTCATCGTCCTGGGCGATCTCAACGACGTGAAGGATAGCCGGGCGGTGCGGTCGATCCTCGGCCGTGGTCGCACGGCCCTGCTCGATACACGGCCGGCCGAGCGCAACGGCGATCAAGCCCCGGCCGCCAGCCCGCGCCACGATCCGCCGCGCGTGACCTGGACGCATTACTACGGCGAGGAGGATACCTACAGCCGGTCCGATTATCTGCTCCTCAGTGCGGATATGAGCCGCGAATGGCGCCGGGACGAGACCTACGTGCTCGCTCTTCCCGACTGGGGCGTGGGCTCGGACCACCGCCCGCTGGTGGCTGCGTTTGTGGCGGAGGACCGTTGAGCGATTCCCCACCCATGAGCCTCTGGCGTTACGGCAGAATCTACGGCGCCCTGTGGCGGAACTCGGTCGTCCGCGAGATGGGGTTCAAGGCCAACTTTCTGCTCTGGATCGTGGTCGAGCTGCTCTGGTTCGCCCTTCAGCTCTGTTTCATCGGCGTGCTTTACTCGCATACGGACCAAATCGGCACGTGGACCCGATGGGAGGTGGTGGCACTGGTGGGCGCCAGCCAGTTCATCCAGCAGATGTTCAGCGCGATCTTTCTGACGAACCTGGTGGAGATTTCGGAACACATCCGGACGGGGCGGCTGGACTTCATGCTGTTGCTGCCGGTGAACACGCGTTTCCTCGTCTCGCTGCGCAAGGTGGATCTGGGCGGATTCGTCAACGCGGCTTCGGCTGCCGCCGTGGTGATTTATGCCTTGAGCCGGCTGGGCGTGTGGCCCGCGCCGGGGCAGATTGCCGGGTTTCTCCTCCTGGCGCTGGCGGGGTTGTTCATCCATTACTCGCTGCTGTTCCTGCTGGCCAGCGTGAGCTTCTGGACCGTGCGGGCGCAGGGCATCGTGTGGGGGTACTACAACCTGTTCAACATCGCCCGGCTGCCGGACGAGGCGTTCCGAGGGCTGTTCAAGGCGCTGTTCACCTTCGCCGTGCCCATGCTGCTGGTGGCCAACGTGCCGGTGAAAGTGCTCATCGCCAAGCTCGGTTCCCCTTGGGAAATGGCGCTGCTGGTCCTGCTGAGTCTGGGTTTTCTGGGCATCTCCGAAGCGGTCTGGCGGTTCTCCTTGCGCCACTACACCAGCGCCAGTTCCTGAACCGTCTGCCGGCCGCCGGTCCGCCGCCACCGGGGGAAAGCGAAGATTCATCGAGTCAACCCTGCCATCGCCGGCGCACGGCCAGCCCCGCCAACCCGCCCCGCCCGAGCAAGGCCCACGTGCCCGGCTCGGACACGGGCAGGGGTGAGAATGCGATGCCATCCAAGGTCAGCGAGTTCAGCGTCGGGCCGAGAAAGAAGGACGTGATTTTGAGCATCACTTCCTGTCTGGCAAAGGCCGCCCTGTCTGCGGCATAGCTTACCGGATCGCCGCCCGGCATGTCCGCGCGATCGGGATACAGCGTCAACGCCTCGTCGTTGATGAATACTCCGAACGCGTCCGGACGGTTCTGCGCGAAGCCTCCATTCTTCGCCCGAAACTTGTTCCGCTCGGTTTCGTCTTCCCTTCACGCCTCACGGCCCACGCTGGTGCGGGCGGAGATGGCCTCGGAAAGCAGGCTCAACGCTTCGCTGCGCGCCACCGCGCCGATCAACCGGCGTTCGACGAGGTTGTTCACCACCGGCACGTTCCTCAGTTCGCTGGCCAGCAGCACGGGCAGGGCATCCGTCAGCCGGCGATCCGGCGTCAGCACGGCCGGCACGGGCCGCATGACATCTGCGGCAATGACGCTGTCCAGTTCGGCGCCGGCGCCGAGGTATTCCTTCAGATCGTGCAGGGACACCAGGCCGACGAGGCGTTGTCCGTCGTCCACCACGGGCAGGAAATTGTTCGGGCTGGTGAGAAACCGCTGTGCGATTGCGCGGAAGGGGGTGTTCTCCCGCAACGGCGGCACGGGCGGCCCCATCAGGTCGCCGACCGTGCGCTCGGAGGCCGCACCGAGGTGGAGGCTTTCGCGCGCGAG
>DATLZF010000281.1:0-4695 GCA_035574135.1 Candidatus Methylomirabilota bacterium | reverse complement strand
GGTCAAACCGCTGTTCGTGCCCCCGATGAACAGTTCCTCGGTGCCCTCCCGCTCGGCGTAGCCGTAGTTGGCGCCCTTGCGCACGAGGTTGACCTCCTCCCATGAGTGCAGACCAATGTCATTCACCCACAATGCACCCGATTCCGCGTCCCAACTCAAGCGGTGCGGGTTGCGCAAGCCGAGGGCAAAGATCTCCTTCCTCAAGCCGGGCAGAGCCACATCGATGAACGGGTTCGGATCAGAACCGGTGGCCGGAATGCGGTAGCGGCCATTGGGGCCGAGGGGATCATCCGGGCGCTGGGTCACGTCGGGCGTGAGGCGAAGGATTTTCCCCTGCAAGGCATCGAGCCGCTGGGGAATCGTGTGCCGCGCGTCGGCTACTTCGCCCGAGGCGCCATCGCCGCACGCGAGGTAGAGGTTCCGGTAGTCCGGGTCCCCCGGCCTGGCGCGCGGATTGAAGATGAGATCGCCCAGCGGGTGCGAGTTGCCGTTGAAGCCGATGCGGAGGACTTCCCGGGCCGTACCCTCGAAGGTTTCGTTGGTGATGTTCACATCGCGCCACTCCACCAGCACGGCCTGACGGCGCACCGTGCCGGCCGGGGGATCCTCGGACGGAGTGACGGCATAGCCGGTGAGATCGAGCGCCGGCAGATGCAGGTTGGTGGGCAGGGCCGGCGCCGCACTGGCCGGATCCTCGGTGTGCACGGTGTAGAACACCCCATTGCTCGCGTACGCGGGATCGAAGGCGAACGTGACCAATCCCCCCGCGTAACCGGGATCATTGTCGAAACGGGGAAAGATGGATTGAAAGTTAAGATACGTGACCCAAGTGCGGTCGGCCCGCCGGAGAATGTAGAGGTTCCGATTCAGATCGTTAACGAAGAACCGGGCAGCGGCCAGCGGCGCATCCACCGGCTCGGAGCGAAGAAAGTTCACCCGCGCCAGTTGATTCGAGTAATCGGGCGGCGGGGCGAAGTTCGAGATCGACCCGCCCCGACGCGAGGGGGGCACCCGCACGTAATCGACCAGCCACACGGTCGTTCCGTCCCTGGCAATCTGGGGGCCGGGCGGGTAATCACCCGGCGCCGCCCAGGAGGAAACAGCCAACCCCGCGAGCATGCCGATCCATCGCGCCACGCGGCCACCCACCGCAACGACCACAAACTTCATACGTCTTGGAACGACACCACTCCTACCTCAGAACGCATCCCCTGCAAAGCCCACACCTCGGCCCGAGCGCCTCTCTCGCAGCCCGGCCCGCGATGGCTTCGCGCAGGCAAACCCGGCGGAGCGGGCGGCCCCTTACCTTCGTTCGGCGCCCGGAGAGGCTTGCCGGCCCACGATTTTCACCAGCGTTTGCTGGAGGACGAGCGATTCGTCGAGGGCGCTGGAAACGAGGCGCCGGTTGCAGTCCAGCAGCAGGCTCATGGCGCGCACGAGTTCTTCGCGGGAGTAGTTGGCCACGTGGGCCAGGGACTTGAAGACCACGAAGGGATGGCCGGCCAGCGGGTTGAAACGCTTGTCCTGCGGCAGTTTTTCCCGGGGCACGCGCTCGAGCTGGGTTTTGAAGCGGTTGTAGTCGCGCTCGGGCCGGAGCCAGCCCTCCTCAATCATTTCCTTGAGCAGGATCAGGCTGCGCACCTTCGCAATCAAACCGTAGAGCAGGCCGATTCCGGATTTTTTCTTGTCGAACTGCATCGACCAGAGCTCTTCGTCCAGCGTGCGCAGGACCTTGGGCAGGTTGCGCTCGGCCACGGCCTCGGCCAGCGCGAAGGCCCGGGCCTGTTTGTGGCGCGTGACCACCGCCTGCACGTCGTCGAGGGTGATGGCCTTGCGTGTGCCGGCGTGGAGGGAAACCTTTTCCACCTCCTGGGCCAATTGCTCGCGGCTGGGGCCGACGGCGGCGATCAGTTCGCCGAGAGCCTCCTCGGAGATCTGCTGGCCCCGGCTTTGCAAGGCGCGTCGCACCCACGTCTCCGCCTCGGGCACCCACTTGTCGTCCTCGGCCGACCAGGCGGCGAAGGTCTCGATCGTCCCCAGCTTCTCGATGGTTTTGAAGAAGGTGCGCCGCTTGTCCACCTTGCCGGCGCTGATGAGCAGGCGCACGTTCGCCCAGTCAAACCGCTTCAAGTCGTCCGCCAGTTCGGCCAGCGATTCGGTCACGGCCTGTGAAGCGGCGGTCCGCTCGTCGCCCAGGAAGGTGCAATCCTTCAGCCAGACGGCCTTGCCGCGGCCCAAGAAGGGGAGGGTGTTGAGTGCCTCGCGCAGACGGTTGAGGGCCCTCAGAGCCTCGTCGCTGTTGCCCACCTGGGCGTCGATGATCTCGTGGTCCATGCCCCCCAGTTCCTCGCACCACCGGTGGTGGATCTGCCGCGCCCGCTCGCGGACGGCAAATTCGTCGTCACCTTGGACAAGCACCAGCGAACCAGAGGCTGCGACAGCCGACGGCATGGAGTGTCACTCGGTTTCGCTGCCGCCGTTGTCGTTCATCTCCTCGAGCCACTTGGACATGTCCTCGACCTGTTGGAAGAGCGACGTCGTGACGAAGATCGGCCGCTTCTGCGCCGCGGCCAGGGCCAGGCAGTCACTCGGCCGGGCATCGACCTCGACAATCTTTCGCCCGAGTTCGTTCTGCTGCTGAAGAGTGAGGCGGGCAAAGAAGGTCGAGTTCTTCAACTCGGTGATGACGATGCGCTCGATGGTGATGCTGAAGCCCTTGAAGATGGTGTTCATCAGATCGTGAGTGAGCGGCCTTTCCTTCGGGGTGTCGCGCAGGAACATGCCGATCACCGCGCCCATATTGTGTTCCACCTGGATGACAAACACCTTTTCGTCGTTCCCCAGGAAGATCGCGCACCCGCTGTTGGCGGGGAGGATGCCTCGAATCTCGACGGCGACGACGTCGTTCTTCATGGGCGGAGTCTAGTCCTGACGGGCCAAAACACAAGCCCCGCCCCGGACGGGCGGCAGGCACGGACCCTGAGCCCGGTGCGGGCGAACCTGAGGGCCCCCGTGCCTGCCGGACGATTTTTTCGCTCGCCCGGTGCCAAGGCCGCTCGCTAGCGTGCCCGCCGCCGCCGCCGGCTTCGACGCACGACATCGGCCGGCGAGCGGGTATGCCATGTTGCGGAAAAACCTTCGGAAACCCCTCCCCCCTGTGGGCGGTTCATTCGCCATCATCGCTTCGACCTACAACCGGCGCTACGTCGATTCCATGTTGCGCGCAGCCACCAGAACCCTGCGCGCGGCCCGGGCGGAGCGGATCGAGGTCGTCCGTGTCCCGGGCGCTTTC
Source organism: Candidatus Methylomirabilota bacterium (assembly GCA_035574135.1). GTDB lineage: Bacteria > Verrucomicrobiota > Verrucomicrobiia > Limisphaerales > DATLZF01 > DATLZF01. The sequence goes on along the minus strand of DATLZF010000281.1, from coordinate 1,403 downwards.
GAGATTCCGGCCGTCGCCTCCCGGCTGGCCCGCGTGCGGGCCGGTGCCTTGGACGGGATCATGTGTCTGGGCGTGATTCTGCGAGGGGCGACCGCGCATGCCCAGCACATCGCCGAGGCGGTGACCGACGCCCTGGCCCGACTGCAGGTCGATCACGAACTGCCCATGATCCATGAGGTCCTCCTGCTCGAGAACGAACAGCAGGCCCGCGAGCGCTGCCTCAACCCGCAATCAAACCGCGGTGTCGAAGCCGCCCGCACCGCACTCGAAATGGCCTCCGTGATGCGCCGCCTCGGCCCCGTCCCGGCCAGGCCGGAGCCCGCCCCTGCTCGGCGGCGGTGACCCATCGCACGCGGCCATGGCCGGGCACAGCGCGATCGGTGGGTCGAGCCGGCGCGAAGGAGACATCGTCCGCGGCCGTCATTCGCACGAGCAAGACCGGCCGTTGCACGGCGGCCTCGCACGGCCCGCTTGGGCCGCTTGCGACGTCGTACCGGCGCTGCGATCCGATGCCGCGTCCTGCGATCTCGGGGCCACGCCCCGGGGCTGGCCCTTCCGAGCCTTGTTTTGCCTTTCGTGCCCGTCGCCCGGTCCCCTAACTTCCCGTCGTGGCCGTTGAGATTTCGATCATCGTTCCCGTGTTCAACGAGGCGGACAATGTCATCCCGCTGGCGCGGGAAGTGGCCGCGGTGATGGAAGCCACGGGCCGCGCGTGGGAACTGGTCTTCGTGGACGATGCCAGCACGGACGACACCTGGGCGCGAGTGCGACTGGCGCACGAGCGGGAGGCCCGCGTGACCGGTTTGCGCCATGCGCGCAACGCCGGCCAAAGCGCTGCGCTGTGGACGGGCATCGCCGCCACCCACGCACCGGTCATCGCGACCCTGGACGGCGACCTGCAAAACGACCCGGCGGATCTGCCCACCATGCTCGCGCGGCTGGCGGAGTACGATTTTGTCAGCGGCATGAGGGTGAACCGGCAGGATTCCGTCGTGCGCCGGCTGTCCTCGCGCATCGCCCGCTGGGCGCGGCGCGCGGTCCTCGGTGTGGATTTTCGCGACACAGGCTGCGCGATGCGGGTGTTCCGTCGGTCGGCGCTGGAGGGGGTGTTCCCCTTCAACGGGCTGCACCGTTTCCTGCCCGTGCTGGTGCATGGCAACGGCTCGCGCACCTTGGAGATGCCGGTCAACCATCGCCCACGGGTCGCCGGGGCGTCGAAATACGGCGTCTGGAATCGACTGGGGCGGGGCCTCTACGATCTGTTCGCCATCGCGTGGTATCAGCGCCGGCGCTACCGGCCGGTGGCCGTCACGCGGCTGGGCGACGCCATCGCGCCCGTCAATGCCGGAACACAGCAAACGGAGCGTCGAACCACAGGCCGTTGAAATCGAACTGGAGCCGGG
>DATLZF010000280.1:0-3034 GCA_035574135.1 Candidatus Methylomirabilota bacterium | reverse complement strand
GGTTGGCGTGGTCGCTCAGGCCGAACGGCTGCGTGGCGGCGGCCCGCCGGTTCCAGCGCGAGGGGCGCGTCCGGTTCATTGGCTTCTCCACCCACGCAACGCCGGATGTCATTCTCGAAGCCGTGCGCTCGGACGAGTTCGATTACGTGAACCTCCACTGGTACTTCGTCAACGACCTGAACTGGCCGGCCATTGAGGAGGCGCATCGGCGCGACCTGGGTGTGTTCATCATCAGCCCGAACGACAAGGGCGGGAAACTTTACGCGCCACCTCCGAAGCTTGTGCGGCTGTGCGCGCCGCTGACGCCCATGCAGTTCAACGACCTTTACTGCCTGGCGCGGCCCCAGGTGCACACGTTGAGCTGCGGGGCCGCGCGGCCGACCGACTTCGATGAACACGTCCGCGCGCTGGAGCATTACGACCGCGCAGCCGAGGTCGTGGCGCCGATTGAAGCCCGTCTGCGTGAGGCCATGCGCGAGGCGTTGGGTGACGAGTGGTGCCGGCACTGGCCCGAGGGTTTGCCGGAATACTTGGATGTCCCCGGCCGGGTCAACATTACGGAGATCCTCCGGCTCTGGACCTACGCAAAGTCCCTCGACCTCGTGGACTGGGGGAAGATGCGCTACAACCTGCTGGGCCGGGCGGATCACTGGTTCCCCGGGGAGAACGCAGCCGGAACCAACGCGGCAACGTTGCGCGATTGCCTGCGACGGAGCCCGTTTGCCGAGCGCATCCCGGCGATTCTGGAAGAAGCCCACGCGCTGCTGGCGGACCAGCCGCAGGAGCGGTTAAGCAAGAGCTAGGTGTCCCATGCCCACACGCTTCCTCGTCGATGCGTCATTCTTGACCTCGCTCATCCGGACCAAAGACAGCCATCACTGTCTCGCGCACCAGTTCTACGAACGGAACCCGGATGCGGTCTGGGTGGTTCCAACGCTCGCATACTTCGAGTTTCAGGCTGCGCAATCCCGGGGAGGCGAGCAGTATCGCGACGTTTACATCTGCAACCTGGAGATCTTTGAGCTTACGTTGGACTTCATCCGCCGGTGTCGCGAACAGCAACTCTTCGAGAAATTCGGCAAACTTCGCGGGGCCGATCTGGTCTATGCGTGCATTGCGCACGTAGAACGAATCGCGCTGGTCACGTTCGATCGCGATTTCAACGTTTGTTCACACGACATCCCCGTGGTCATGCTGACAACCTGACGCTGTGTCTTCCGCCGTGTTCCGCCCGTGCTTGGCCTTTGGATTCGGAGAGCAATGAAGGCCGGCTCGCCTCGGCGGCGACGCTTTGAGCGGGTGGTCAGCGCGGTTCCCGCAGCAGCTCGCGGATGGCCCCCAGCAGCACACCCTCGACCTCCGGCGCCACATTGGATGAATCCGGCGAGGTCTCGTAGCCGCCCTGCTCGTAGGCCACGGCGGTGCCAATGTAGCCGGGCCCATAATCGCCGTAGGCCGCCATGGCCACAAACAGGTCCTTCCGCTCCGCCTTGGCCGCGAGCTGGTACTCGACGAACAACTCGCCGGGCAGATGCAGCAACCGCGCCCGGCCCAGGCTCAGGCACGAGATGTCGAGCGGCACGCCGGCCTGGCAGCGGTCGAGCCACGCCAGTCTCGCCGCGCCGCCCTGGAGGAAGAATGCCGGATTGCCGCCCTTGAGCTGCGCCATCAGCACATCGCGGTTGAGATGTTTCGCGATCGGCAGGGCGACGCGCCGGAAACGCCAGGCGACCTCCGCGGCCGAGATGGGTTCGCGCACGGTCCCCTCCCAGGCCCGCTTCATGCCGTCGGCCAGGCGCTCGGCGAGCAAACGGCGGTTTTCCGGTGAACCGTCGTTGTATTTGCCCGCCCCGAGGTTGCCGCCCGCGCCGTTGAAATGGACGTGCAACGCCGCCGGCACCGCGAGCTGGCGATAAAACCGCGCCAGGCCCGGAAAGTCAGGGTTGGGTATGCCGGTGCGGTAATAGCTCTGCGGATGAACCGCGTAGTAACTGAGCACGGCCACGGGCTTTTCGCCGCTCCAGAAGCTGACGAGGGAGACCTCCGGATCGATGGTCCCCTCCGGTTCGGCCCGCAGCGCCGGGTCCTTGCAGGCGGTATAGCGCACGGCGCGGACCTTGCCATCCGGCCCCAGGATGCGCCGGTTCGACGCCACTTCGCGCACCTCCGCCTTACCCAGCCCGAGGTGCGTTACCGGTTGCGCGTTGGACAGCGACTGGCGCACGGCGGCTTCGAGCCGGACCAGCACGGCCCGCGGAAAGTTCCCGTCGAAGGCCAACGGCGGCCGGCCGGCATCCTTGAGAATCTTTTCCGCCCCGAAGTCGCACGTGGGCGCATCGTGCTGGTGCACGGTGTGAACCGCGGTTCGCTCCGCGTCCGTGCCCGCGCCCGCCGCCAGCGCCCGTCGAAACGCGTCGTGGCCTTCGTTGCTGATGCCGATCCAATCCAGCGCGCACAGGGCAATGGGACGGCCGGCTCCCAGCAACACCACCCCCCGCGCTCGCAGACCGAGATCCCACGTGTTGGTCACGGGGTCATAGGCCATGTGGCTGCCGATGGGAGGCGTCACGTCGAGATCGAAGGTGGCGAGGCGCAAATCCGCCCGATTGGAGGGTGCGTCGGCGGCAAGTGCGATCGGGGCCGTGAGGGGGAACAGGGCAAGGGCGAGCAGGGCGATCTGGACCATGTCGCCACCTTAGCGTGTCTCGAGGCGAGGAACAGGCTGAAAACAGCCCGGGGCCGGCGGCCATGAGCAGGCGAGGATTCTTTTTAGGGAAAGCTGGGTAGATCGTGACCCCGGTGGTGGGGGGAAGGCAAGTAGAGGTGGTGGCGTTTGGAGAGGTTGAGCGGGCGCCAGTTTAACACCGCCCCGGCCAGCGCCGGGGCCTGGGCCTGGAGGATTTGCAGCGGGCTTTGCCATTCCTTGGCCCGGTTGGGGCGCACGAGGTTGAAGTAAAGCCAGTAGGTGGTGACCTTGCGCCAGAAGTCCGCCGGGCCGGCGAAGGTTTCACGATCAAAGAACTCGTCTTCGACC
>DATLZF010000279.1:0-3935 GCA_035574135.1 Candidatus Methylomirabilota bacterium | reverse complement strand
CGCTGGCCCCGCGCGGGCTCATTCTTTCCGGCGGGCCCAACAGCGTGTACGAGCCGAAGGCGCCTCATCCGGACCGCGGCATCTTCAAGCTGGGGATCCCCATCCTTGGCATTTGCTACGGGGTGCAACTGCTGGCCCATTTTCTCGGCGGGCGGGTCGAGAGGGGGCAGAAGCGCGAATACGGCAAGGGCACGCTCACCGTGCTGGATCAGGACTGCGCCCTGTTCGAAAACCTGCCGGAGCAACTGCAGGTGTGGAACTCGCACGGGGACAAACTCACGCGGGCGCCGCGCGACTTCGCCACCGTCGCCACGACGGAGAATTCCGACTACGCGGTCATCGAGCATCGGGCGAAGCGATTCTACGGGCTACAATTCCATCCGGAAGTCGTCCACACTCCGCGCGGCAAGGAGATCATCGCCAACTTCGTCCACCGCGTCTGTGGTTGCGGCCGGGATTGGACGATGCGCAGCTACCTCGACCAGGCGGTGGAGGAAATCCGCGCCCAGGTCGGGCGGGAGCGCGTGATCCTGGGCTTGAGCGGCGGGGTCGATTCCAGCGTGGCCGCCGCTCTGCTGCACAAGGCCATCGGGGACCAACTGACCTGCATTTTCGTCAACAATGGCCTGCTCCGCGCCCGGGAGGCGGACGTTGTGCAGGAGGTGTTCGGCCGGCACTTCAAGATGCGCCTGCAGTATGAGGATGCCTCAGCTTTATTCCTGCGGCGCCTCAAGGGCGTGACCGACCCCGAACGCAAGCGCAAGATCATCGGCAAGACCTTTATCGAGGTTTTCGATGCCGCCACCAAGCGGGCGGGCAAGGCCAAGTTTCTCGCTCAGGGAACGCTCTATCCGGATGTGATCGAATCCGTGCCCATCGCCGGCAACCCCGCCGCCCTCATCAAAAGCCATCACAACGTCGGGGGCCTGCCCAAGCGGATGAAGTTCCAGTTGGTCGAACCCTTGCGCTGCCTGTTCAAGGACGAGGTGCGGGTGCTGGGCCTTGAACTCGGGCTGCCCAAGGAAATCGTCTTCCGCCAGCCCTTCCCCGGCCCCGGTCTCGCCGTCCGGTGCCTCGGCGAAATCACCCCCGCCAAGCTCAAGGTGCTCCGCCGCGCCGACGCCATCGTCGTCGAAGAGATGAAAGCCAGTGACCTCTACTACAAGACCTGGCAGTGCTTTGCCGTGCTCCTACCCGTGCGGAGTGTCGGTGTCCAGGGCGACGAACGCACCTACGACTGGACCATCGCCATCCGCGCCGTCGAGTCCCAGGACGGCATGACGGCCGATTGGGTCCGCCTGCCCTACGAATTGCTGGAACGGATCTCCCTTCGCATCACCAACGAGGTCAAAGGCATCAACCGCATCGTGCTCGATTTGACCAGCAAGCCGCCGGGCACCATTGAGTGGGAGTAATCCGGCCGCTCATCGGCGGGCGATTATCCGGGACCAACGATTCGAACTTAATACTCCCGCTTGGTCACGATGCCCGGTTGCGGCACGGGGTACTTGCCGTCGGCATCAGCCTGGATCGGCGCGGGACTCTCCATGGTCAACTTGTCCACATCCGGCGCGAACTCGTGTTCGTTGTTGTAGTAGTCCTCCCACGTCACTTCCTGACCGGTGTGGGCGGCGAACCGGCCCATGGCGGTGACCATGCTCGCTTCGGCGCCGCGTTTGACCTCGTTGTAAGGCTTGTCGTTGCGGATGGCGTCCAGCAGATCATCCCACTCGGCCTCGTAGGGATCCGGGGCGCCGCCCTCGGGAAAGGCCGCCCAGAGCTGATCTTCGCTGCGCATGTTCTGGCCCGCAAAGATCCGGCCCGCCCGGCCCAGATGATGGCCGCCCAGGGAAATCGTGGCCATACCCTCCGAACCGTGGGCAAAACTGGAGAACTCATCCTTCACCCCCGGCATGGTGCGGCCGTAGAAGAAGAACTTGGAGCCATCCGCAAAGGTGTACTCCACCTGATACACGTCGAAGTTCTGGTCGATGTTCTTGCCGCGGTAATGCCGCCCGCCCACCGCGTGGCATTTCACCGGCCAGGCGTCCTTCATCCAGCAGCACTCGTCGATCTGGTGGATGTAGAAGTCGCTGAAAAGGCCCCCGCTGGCCCAAAGAAAACTGTGGAAGCGGTTGATCTGGAAGAGCAGTTCGCTCTGGCCCTGCTTGCGCATCGAAGGATCGGTAAAGGCCGAGGCCACGGGCGGATGCATGCGATAGGCGCGCAGGGCGATGATATCCCCAATGGCGCCGCGCCGGATTTTGTTGTAAAGCGCCTGGCGCCCGCGGCAATGCCGGACCATCAGGCCAACGCCCACCTTGAGGTTCTTTTCCTTCGCCTTTTCTCCCAGCTCGATCATGCGCCGCCCGGTCGGGGCATCAACGCAGATGGGTTTCTCCATGAAAACGTGCAGCCCCCGCTCGATGGCGTACTTGAAGTGAACCCAGCGGAAGGCCGGCGGCGTGGCAAGGATGGCGATGTCGCCCGGCTTGAGCGCGTCCATCGCCTTCTTGTAGCCGTCGAAGCCGATGATCATGCGGTCCTCGCGCACGGCCACCTGCCCGGGGTGGGCCTTCTTCAGATTCTCATAGCTGCTGTTGAGCTTGTGCGGGAAGACATCGACCATGGCCGTCAACTCGATCGGCCCTCCCTTGCGCGAAAGAGCATTGGCGGCGGCGCCGGTGCCACGTCCCCCGCAACCGATCAGGGCAATCTGCACGGTGTTGTTCTCGGCCGCATGCACATGAGGCAACGCGACTCCCGCCAGCGCGGAGGCGGCGGCAAGACGGCCACTGGTTTTAATGAACTCGCGACGGGTGGAGACAGACAACGATGTTTCGTTCATAAATCGAATGTTGACCTGACGATGACTCGGGGGCGGTCATTCAACCGGAACCCTCCAAGGCCCGGGACAACAACGGCCCTCCGCTTGCCGCCCGAATGGCTTCCAGAAGAAGGCACGCCCCGTTTTCATCCGGTGGGGGCGAGGCGGCACCCCCTCACAGGCTCCAGCCGGACCGATACTCCCGGCGCAGGAAACGGTTGGCCTCAGGAAGATTGGTAATGCGCAGATTCACCGGGTCCCAAAGCAATTTGTGCCGCGTCAACGCCCCGCGGAGTTGGAGACGCAACGCCACGTTGCCCAGCAACACCACTTCCGCCAACGGGCCCGCCCAATTGAAGTTCGAGCCGGCCGGCCGGCCACCCTTGCACGCCTCGGCCCATTCCCGGTAGTGGCCCGGCGAACGCGGAATCTTCCGAGGCGGCGGCCCCACTTCCTCCTCGAGTTTCGCCGGCAGAAGCCGGTAGCGCATGCGCTGGCTGATGATTTTGCCGCGTTCGCCCACCAGCAACACTCCCGTCGCGCCCAGTTCGTCGCCGTCGGCCATCTCGGGGGGCCGGGGCGGCCGCAGTCCGCCGTCGTACCAGACGAGCTTCAGCGGCGGCATGGGCAGGCGGGAGGCAGCCACGGCTTCGGACGTGTGAAGTTGTGCGTTGGCGGGATGCGGCTCGACCGAGCGCGCCGGGAATTGATAGGTGACCATCGACGCCAGCGGAAACGTCTCCTCGTTCACGCGCGAGGAACTGGCCTCGACGCTGACGGGATGCTCCAACTTCAGCGCGCGAAACACGGGATCGAAGCTGTGACAGCCGATGTCCCCCAGCGCACCCGTGCCAAAGTCCCACCAGCCGCGCCATTTGAAGGGCGCGTAGGCCGGATGATAGGGCCGGTGGGGAGCGGGGCCGAGCCACAAATCCCAATCCAACGTATCCGGGACTGCCGGTGTGTCCGTGGGCCGGCTCACACCCTGGGGCCAGTACTCGTTGAAAAGCCCGTTCGACGGACGGTCGGTCCAAATGTGGGCCTCGTGCACGGGGCCGATGGCGCCGCTCCAGACCCATTCGCAGAGCCGGCGGGTTTCCTCGGAGGC
>DATLZF010000278.1:0-4977 GCA_035574135.1 Candidatus Methylomirabilota bacterium | reverse complement strand
GTACTTCTTGAGATACTCCTTCTGCTGCTCGGCCGTCATCGTCCCGTCCTTGTTCGGGCCGTTCTTGTCCTTGTTTTTCAGGCGCGACGCCATGCTGCGGACTTTCTCCCGCTTCTTGTCGATGGCGTCGAGTTCGTCCGCCCAAAACGGCGCCGTCTCCACCGCGGCGACGTTACCCTTGAACTCCGGCAGCGCCGCCGGCGCGGCCATCGCCTCGCGAAAGGCGATGGTGTTCTTGTCCGCGCCCAGGCCGCCCACGCCGAGCACGCCGATGACGAACGGCATCCTGGGCACGCCGAGGTCGCGTCGCACGTCGCGGATGAAATGCGCGAGCCACTCGCTGTATTTCGCGTAGCGGTTTGCCGTGCTGCCTTTGGGAACCTCGGGATAGGTGTGGCTGTCCACGAGGTCGTTGAAGCCTTGCAGCCAGACGAACCCGGCAATCTCGTAACCCGCCGCCGGGTCGTAGGCGGGGCAGACGCGCTTCGGGTCGGCGAGCACGCTTTTCACGTGCTCGATCATGTAGCGGTAGAAGCGCCCGGTCTCGCGCTTCTTCTCGGCCAGCCACGCCTCCATGTCCTTCGGCACGCCGTGGCCCGGCGGGCCGTAGTAGAGCTTTTTCTGGTAGTCGTTCAGCTCGTAAGGCCCGGCGCTCGGCGGGCGGAATTCCGTGTGCAGGCTCCTGCCGCCCCACGCCGTCTTGATGAGGAGCACCGGCTCGTCCAGCGCCGCGTCCATCGTCAGGCCGAACGTGAACTCCGGCCCGATTTTCCCGCTATCCTTCGTCGGTTGGTCGCCCCGCGCGCCGAAGCCGGCGGTGAGCCTGCCGGTGCCTTCGCCATTGGCGCTGCCGTCGTAGCGGCCGGTGAGATACGAAATCCACGCGCCCTCGCACACGGTGGGTTTTCCATCCGCGCCGCGCATCATCTTCAAGAGCGGGGCCGTGGCCGGGTCATCGCCGATGTAGTCGAAAGTCTCGATCTTCGCGTGCCCTTCCATGTTCGACTGCCCGGCGAGGATGAAGACTTTGAGGGGTTTCTTCTGCGCGGCCAGCAACGGGCTGCAACACAGCGTGCCGAGCGCGAGGAGGGTGAAGATGGATTTCATGACGGGCCAAGCCTAGCGCTCCGGCTGGCGGTCGTCTTGGAAAAATTGGCGATGCGAGGCGATGAATCCGGCACGGCGAAGCGAGGGCGGCCGTTTCAGCCGCTTGATGACCGCTCGAAAGCCGCCAGATGAACGCACAGTTGACACGACCAATCTCGCCTGCAAGCGGGCACTCAAGTCCCGTTGCCCGGACCGTTCCGCCAGCGGCGCGATGAAACCGCCTGCGCCAGCCATCAGAGAGCTTTGGATTTGAGAACCTGCGCACTCCTGTTTAAGACTCCACCGATGCCACGACAGATAAAGTCAACACCCGCCGATTCCAGCGATCACCCCGCCTTCGCGGAGAAACCCCTTCTCGACGCCAAATGGTCTCCGTCCATCAATCGGCGTAGTGCCTGGCAGCCCTGTCGCTCCCTTTTGCCATGAACCTCGTCAAGTCCAAGCAACGTGTAGCCGATCACGGCGAGGTCTTCACCCCGCCTTGGTTGGTCGAGGCCATGCTCGATTTGGTGAAAGGCGAAACGGAGCGGATTGACTCCCGCTTCCTCGAGCCAGCCTGCGGCAGCGGCAACTTCCTCGTCCAAATCCTCCGGCGCAAGCTCGCCGCCGTGGACCTCAAATACGGCCAGTCCGACTTCGAGCGCCGCCACTACGCCCTCCTCGCCCTCATGTGCGTTTACGGCATCGAACTGCTCCCGGACAACATCGCCGAATGCCGTGCCAACCTCCTCGAAATCTTCGCCGACCACTTGAAGCTCGATCCCGCCGACGACTTCTACCGCGCGGCCGTCTGCGTCCTCTCCGTCAACCTCATCCACGGTGACGCCATGAAGATGCGCACCTGGGACAACCAGCCCATCACCTTCGCCGAGTGGGCCTATCTCTGGAAAGGCCGCTACCAACGGCGCGACTTCAGCCTGCAGAGCCTCACCCTGTCCTCGTCTTTCAGCGCCGAAGACTCGCTCTTTTCCAAGCTCGGCAAACACGAGATTTTCACGCCAGTCAAAACCTACCCGCCGATGACCGTGAGTGAAATCGTCGCCACCACCCCGGAGGCCATGCTATGACGCCCCAGGCCCAGTTCACCTTGCGCGGGCGCAACCCGGATGTGCTCACCTGCATTGCCAACCTCTCCAACGACGAGGTCTTCACCCCGCCGGAGTTCGCCAACCGCATGCTCGACACCCTGGCCGAGGCGTGGGCGGCGAACCACAAGGGCGCGAACATCTGGGCGGACAAGACGGTGAAGTTCCTCGACCCCTGCACCAAGTCCGGCGTGTTCCTGCGCGAGATCACCCGCCGCCTCACCGACGGCCTCAAGGACGAGATTCCCGACCTGCAGAAGCGCGTGGACCACATCCTGACCAAGCAGGTGTTCGGCATCGGCATCACCCGGATCACCGCCATGCTCGCCCGCCGCAGCGTCTATTGCTCCAAGCACGCGAAGAAAACCAAACAGCATCCGCACTCCATCGCCAAATCCTTCACCAGTGACGATGGGAACATCTGGTTCCAGCGCCTCAAACACACCTGGGAGGGCGACAAGTGCCGGTATTGCGGCGCGGGCAAATCCGTTTTCGACCGGGCCGAAGGGCTTGAGACCCACGCCTACGCGTTCATTCACACCGACAACATCAAGACTCGGCTCGCCGAGATATTTGGAGGCAACATGCAATTCGACGTCATCATCGGAAATCCACCGTATCAATTGGACGACGGTGGCTTTGGTGCGAGTGCCATTCCCATCTACAATAAGTTTGTTGAACAAGCCAAGGCATTAGAGCCGCGCTTTCTGACAATGGTAGTTCCATCGCGCTGGCTCTTTGGAGGACGTGGGTTGGACGAGTTCCGCAATGCGATGCTAAAGGACAATCGGATCAGAAAGCTCGTTGACTACCCGGATAGCCGACAAATTTTCCCGAGTGTGGATGTTGCTGGCGGCATCTGCTACTTCCTGTGGGACCGGGATAACCCGGGAGAATGCAACGTCGTTGAATTTGAACACGGACTGGAGTCATCCGAGGCGGTGCGGCCACTTCTTGAAGATGGGGCTGAGGTCTTCATTCGTAGCAACCGGGCGCTGCCAATACTCCGGAAAATAATGGCGGTCGAAACCGGCAAAGAATCGCTTTCACTTCCGGAAGAAAAACGCTTCGACAAACAGGTCAGTTCGCAGAAGCCTTTCGGTCTCCGCACTTTTTTCAGAGGGGAACCAAAGAAGTCAGCAAAGAATGATATTCTGGTGCTCCAAAGCGGTGGGCGAGCGTGGACATCTCGGTCAGAAATAACGATTGGCCAAGAGCTGATTGATAAGTGGAAGGTATTTACCTCAAAATCGTCGTCCGAGCACGCTGGACAAGTGGACAAGAACGGGCAGCGGCGTGTTCTCTCGCTGTCGGGCGTTATTCCACCTGGGTCTGTGGTAACGGAAACATACATTCTTCTCGGCGCATACGACTCTGAGCAGCAGGCGCGAAATTGCTTTTCGTATGTAGCCACGAGATTTTTCCGGTTTCTTCTTGCGGTGCGTTCATCCGCACAAGACCTCGCACGGTCAGCCTACGAGTTTGTTCCGCTTCAGGATTTTTCCGAGCCGTGGACAGATCAGAAGCTATACAAGAAATATGGCCTTACGGAGGATGAGATTGCTTACATAGAGAAGTTGATCCGCCCAATGGAAATCGCCGATGAGTAAGCCCCTCGAAGAAATCCTAGCGCCGAAGCCGGCGGCGCGTCCGCGCCTCTGCGCCCCCGGGGCGTTGCCTTGGGCTTTCGCAGCGTGCCCCTTTGGGGCGGAAACTTTGGCGGCAGCGCCAACGGCGCGCTTCAACACCAGCCCAGGGCAACGCCCTGGGTATGCAACGCAAAAAACAAACCCAGCCCTGAAAGGGCGGCCTATTCACCGCCAACAAACCCAAATCCAAAACGGGTTTGTGCGGATTGGAACGCCCTTTCAGGGCTTGGAATATATGCCGCCTGTTCCCGGGGCGTTGCCCCGGGCTGTGGTTGGTTTGCCCCGCTGGGGCATTTGTGCCTCCGCCAACGTCCACACGCCCCCGCATTGGTCCGCCCTTTCAGGGCTTGAAATAATTTACGGGCGATTTTCCCAGGGCGTTGCCCTGGGCTGTCACAAGCCGCGCCGTTGGCGCTCAAATCTCTGGGCTGCAATTGATGCCGGGCCGTTGGCGCTCTGCGAATTGGTTGAAAAACTCCAACTTGAATCCTTATGCCTCAATCCCTCGCACGTCTTCACGTTCATCTCATCTTCAGCACCAAACACCGTGAACGCCTCATCACCGACGCCGTGCGCGATTCATTGCACGCCTACATGGCCACCGTGCTGCAACACCTCGGCTGCCCGCCCGTGCTCATCAACTCAGTGGAAGACCATGTCCACATCCTGTTTGAACTCGCCCGCACGGTATCGGTCAGTGAGGCCGTCGAAGACGTCAAAAAATCCTCTTCCAAATGGATCAAAACGCAGGGGAATGAATTTGCCGGGTTTGCATGGCAGGCGGGTTATGGGGCGTTTGCCGTCAGCGAATCCAACGTGCCGACCGTCCGTGATTACATTGCAGGGCAGCAGGAACACCACCGGCGCAAATCATTTCAAGAGGAATACCGGGCGTTTTTGGAGAAACACCGGCTCGCGTTTGATGAACGGTATGTGTGGGATTAGGCCGCCCTTTCAGGGCTTTGACTTATTGGGGGGGCATTGTTCCCAGGGCGTTGCCCCGGGCTGTCACAGGCCGCGCCGTTGGCGCTCAAAACTACCTTCGCGCCGATGAGCAAGACCATCGAAGAAATCCTTTCGCCGAAGCCGAAAGCCCGGCCACGCATCTACGCCTATTCGATTGCCGACGCGGCGCA
>DATLZF010000277.1:0-5215 GCA_035574135.1 Candidatus Methylomirabilota bacterium | reverse complement strand
GCGGACTTTTACACGAACAATTTCGAACTCAGGCGCGGCCGGGGGCCGCAAGGTGTCGTGCAACTGCCGTCGGGCGAGCCGGTGGCCGGGGCCAGTGTGGTCCTCGTCGAAACCACCGAAAGCGCGTACCTCGACCGTTCGGGACAGTTCCGCTCGGGGCGGTCGTATCCGGAGGTGGTGCGGAGCGGTCCGGACGGGCGGTTCGAATTCGCCGCCAAACTCGAGCCGGATACCATCCCGGTGTCGCACGAGAAGGGTTACGCCGAGGTCAAGGTCAGCGCTCTGGCCACCAACGAGCGGGTGGTGCTCCAGCCGTGGGGACGGGTCACGGGCGTCCTGCGCGTCGGTCCCAAGGTCGAACCCGACCACCGGGTGGTGCTCGGAAGTTGGTATTACATGTATGAGGAGGGCGAGCGTCAGGGACCGCCCGTGTCGGTGCAATTGAGCACCACACCGGACGACGAAGGGCGGTTCACCTTCGATCGGGTGCCGCCGGGGGAACGGAAGGTCGAGCTGGAATACAAGATTGACGGGCGGCGCTATTACGGCGGCTCGCCGCGGAGTCACGGAGTGCCGGTGGACGTGAAACCCGGGCAGACCACGGAGGTCCGCCTGGGAGGCACCGGCCGTTCGATCGTCGGTCGGGTGCGCGTGGTGGGGGCGCCGCAGGACGCCGTGGACTGGCAACGGGACACGCACTCGATCAGTCTCATCACGCCTTCCTTGTCGTTGCCGTCGCCCAGCTTCGCGGGCAATGTGTCCGAGCAGGAACGGCAGCGGGCGTTTCAGGAATATGAGCGCCGCCGGCGCAAGCTCTACCAGTCCGAGGAAGGTCGCGAGTTGGACCGCCGGCGGCGCACCTACGCGCTCTTGTTCGACACCAACGGGACGTTCCGGGCTCATCACATTCCCCCCGGTCACTACGCGCTGAACATGACGGTGAGTGATCCGGGTGAATCGGACGGCAGCTACCGGCAGATGGGTTACCTGCACACGTCCTTCGAAGTCCCGGAGGACAGGGGAGCGGATCCTCTGCAGCCGGTGGATGTCGGCACGTTTGACCTCCGGGTGACGGCGACTCTGCGGATTGGGCAGATGGCCCCGGGTTTCGAGGCGAAGACCTTTGACGGTCGAACGCTCAGGTTGTCGGACTTCCGGGGCAAGCCCGTGCTGTTGGAGTTCTGGGCCACCTGGTCCGGATCGCGATCCATTGATCTCACCGCTCTTCGCGGTGCCTACGATGCCTACGCGAAGGACGGGCGCAGCGTGATCATCGGCCTCAACCTCGACCACGATCGCAAGGAGGCTGAGACGTTTCTGCAAGCCAACGCCGCCGACTGGCCGCAATGCTACATCGGGCCGTGGAACGAATCCCCCATTCGCGATTCGTTCGGCGTGGAGGGCATTCCCGCCGCGGTGTTGATCGACGCCGAGGGGCGCGTGGCCCGGAAGAATCTCTCCGGCGCCGCCGTGCGCAATGCCCTGCGTGACCTGCTCGCGGCGGCCAGCCGGACCAATGCGCCCCCGCGACGGTGATGCGCGGCCCGGACAGGGGCCGACCCGATGCCGGGCCGCGGCCCGCAGTCGGGCTCAGGGATCCGGGGGCGGGTCGTCCTCCTCTTCGACGAGGCCGGCGTTGCGCTCGCTGTCATCTTCCAGAAAACGCAGCAGTCGCCACAGGAGGTAGAGGAAGAAGGAGACAAAAAGGATGGCGCCCACGGTGCCGACGAGCACATCGCGAACGCGCTGGGGGGAGATGCCCTGCAACGAGCGGGCAAAAGCCACCGCCGTGGCCGCCCCCATCGTCGCGACAAACCAGAACATCCAGCGCGATAGGAACCGGCGACGGGCCCGGGCGTTGCCGCCCTCGTGTTCGCGGCGGAAGATGACGGCCAGGAACCCCCAGGTGGCCGCGCCTGCCGTCGCCGCCGACAACACGACGCCCATCGAGAACTCGAGGCGCAGATGCGGATTCACCGATTTGATCGAGTAAACAAAGCCTCCCATCAGCCCCATGCACAACGCGCTGGAGAGCTTGATCACGCGGCTCAAATCCCGGTCGTTCTTGGTGGGGGGTATCATGGCCAAAGCCGGGCGGCCTCAATCGAACATCTTCCCCGGATTGAGCAACCCGTTCGGGTCGAGCGTCCGCCGGAACTCGCGCAGCAGGCGCATCTGCACGTCCCCGGCAAAGCGGGGCAGCATGGATTTTTTGGCCAGGCCGACGCCGTGCTCGCCGGTGATCGTGCCTCCGAGCCGGATGGCTTCCTCGAAAATCTCGTGGAACGCGGCGTGCACGCGCTTCATTTCCTCCGCGTCGCGCTCGTCGGTGAGGAAGGTGGGGTGAAGATTGCCGTCGCCCATGTGGCCGAAGGTCCCGACGCGCAGGTGGTACTTGCGCGCCACGGCCTCGACAAAACGGATCATGCGCGCCAGTTCGCTGCGGGGCACGGTGGCATCCTCGAGAATGGTCGTGGGAGCGACCCGGGCGAGGGCCGAGAAGGCGGCCCGGCGCGCGGTGGCGAGGCGGGCGGCTTCAGCCTCATCGCGGGCCACTGTTACTTCCAGCGCACCGTGCTGCCGGCACAGGTGCTCCATGCGGGCCGCCTCCTCGGCGACGGCCGCGGGATGGCCGTCGGTTTCCATCAGTAGCAACGCCTCGCAATCCAGCGGCAGGCCGATGCGCGCGTAGGCCTCGACGCATCGGATCGTCGTGCGGTCGAGAAATTCCAGCGTGCAGGGAATGATATGGGCCGCGACGATCGCGGACACCGTTTCGGCCGCCAGATCCATCCGGGGGAAGGTCGCCACCAGGGTTTTTTTGGCGGCCGGCTTGGGGATCAACCGCAGCAGCACCTTGGTGATGACCCCGAGCGTGCCCTCGGAGCCGACGAAGAGGTCCTTGAGCGAGTAACCGGCCACGTCCTTCACGCATTTGTTGCCCGTCCAGAGGATCTCCCCGTCGGGCAGCACCACTTCGAGGCCCATGACGTAATTGCGAGTGATGCCGTACTTCAGGCCGCGCAAGCCGCCGGAATTCTCCGCCACGTTGCCGCCGATGGTCGAGACGCGCTGCGAGCCCGGGTCGGGCGGGTAAAACAGGCCGGCAGCGGCCGCCGCCTCGGCCACTTGCACGGTGGTGGCTCCGGGCTCCGTCAGGAGCGTGAGGTTGGCGGCATCGACTTCGAGGATGCGGTTCATCCGCGCGGTGCACAGCACCCACGAGCCGGCCACCGGCACGCTGCCACCGCTCAAGCCGGTGCCCGAGCCGCGGGTCACCACGGGGGTCCGTGTCTCCTGCGCCAGCCGGAGCATGCGGGCCACCTCGTCGGTGGAGCGGACCAGAACCACTGCGGCCGGCAGTTGCTGCAGTGTGGCGGTGCCGTCGAAGGAGTACGGGATCAGGTCCTCCGGCGTTGTCAGCACGTTTTCCGCGCCGACAATGTGCCGCAGCCGCTGCACGTTCGAGTCCACCATAGAATCGGGAGGTGAGCATGGCCAAGGGAGGGGGTGGGGTCAAGAAACCCCGCCGCCAGAGCGCCGCGCAACGGGTTTGGCGCTGCCGGAGGGCGCCGGGTTTGGCGGCTTGTCTTTCTTGTTGCCGGAGCGGTCGGGGCTTCCGCCCGACGCGATCACATCACCACCCGATCCCGTGATCTTCGCCGTCGGTGCCGGCGCCGCCCCAGAGGGTGCCGTGGGGGTGGTCGAAGAAAATCGCCGTGATGGGTCCGGTGGTCTTGGCGCGGAAGTCGAGCAGATAGCCTTTGCGCTGGAGTTCCTGGCGGGTCCAGGGGGGAATTTTGTCATTGAGCGTCAGCCGGCCTGGCTGGGCTTCGTGTCGCTCGAAGGAGGCGCGCACCTGGTAGCTCATGAAGCCGGGAGCTTCGCACGCTTCCTGCACGGTCATGCCGAACTCGACCACGTTGAGGAAGAACTGCAACAGCCATTGTTCCTGATGGTCACCGCCCTGCATGGAGAAACTCAACAGCGGCCGTCCGTCCCGTAGCGCGATGGTGGGAGAAAGCGTGACGCGCGGGCGTTTGCCCGGGGCCAGGACATTGTAGGGGCCGTCTGCTTCGTCCAGCACGAAGCTTTGCATGCGCTGGCTCATGCCCAGACCCGTGGTGCCGGCGATGCAGACGGGAATCCAGCCGCCGCTGGGCGTGATGGACACGACCCACCCTTCTTTGTCCGCCGCCTGGATGGAGGTGGTGCCGGCTCGAAAGGCGGCGTCGGTCTGGGCGCCGTCGTTCCCGGTGGCGGCGCGGCGGCGGCCGGGCCGGAGATTGGACCAGCTCTGCAACAGTTCGCGGTGGGGGTTCTCGCGGCCCTCATGCGCGAAGGGATCGCCCGGGCGGATGTCCGGATTGTTGCGCTCCCAGTCGATCTCGAGCGTCCGTTCACGGGCGTAGCTTTTCGAGAGCAGGCCGCGCACGGGTTCGGCCGGCGGAAAGTCCGGGTCGCCGTAATAGAAATCGCGGTCCGCCAGCGCAAGGCTCATGATCTGGTACAGGGCATGGATGTAGCGTGTCGAATTGTAGCCGAGCCGTTCCACGTCCAGGGTCTCGACCATGTTGAGCATTTGCAGGAAAGCCGGACCCTGCGTCCACGTGGTCAGCTTGTACACCTCGATGCCCTTGTAGGTCGTCATGACCGGCGTTTCGATCTTGACCCTCCACTTCGCGAGGTCGTCGAGCGTGTGCAGGCCGCCCATCTCGCGGGAGGCGCGGACAAACTCGGCGGCGATGTCGCCGCGGTAAAAGCGGTCGTAAGCGGCTTCGATCGCCTGCTTGCGGCTTTTACCGGCTTTGAGCGCCTGCGCCTCGGCTTCGATCAGCTTGCGCAACGTGTCGGCCAGATCCGGCTGTCGCAAGACTTCGCCCGGACGCGGACCCTCGAGGCTCTCGCCGGGATGCAGGACGAACAGCTTCCGCGAATAGGGCCAGCGCCGCATTTTGGGCAGGTCCTTGGCGATCTTGCCCGCCAGTTCCTCCTCGACGGGGAAACCCTCGGCCATCTGCAACGCGGGTTCGAGCACCTCCCGCAGCGAGAGCCGCCCATACTCGGCCAGCATGGTCATCAGGCCGCCGGCCGTGCCCGGGGTCAGCGCGGCCAGCGGCCCCTCGCCGGGTGGAAACCGCAGGCCCTTGGCCTTGAAAAACTCCGGCGTGGCCCCTGTGGGTGCGACTCCCAGCGCATTGATGCCGACAACCTT
>DATLZF010000276.1:0-3183 GCA_035574135.1 Candidatus Methylomirabilota bacterium | reverse complement strand
GGGGTGATTCTGCTGGCGCTGAGTCGCCGGAACGTGCTGCGCGTGTTTCATCTGTCCGGCATGATTTGCGTGGCGCTGTTTTTCTGGTGGCTTTCTGCCAATCTGGCGCAGCCCGGCATCCTGCCCGTGGTCAAGTGGGGCGCGGCGGCGTGCGGTTTCTTCGTGGTGGCGACGTTCAGTTTCTGGGGCAATTACCTGCCGCTGGTGTATCCGGTTCATCTCCGTGGCACGGGGGAGAGTTTCGCGGCGAACATCGGCGGGCGCATTCTCGGCACTTCGGCGGCGTGGTTTACCTTCACCTTTTCAGCAGCCTCGCCGCCCAATCCCTCCCGCATCGCGCTGACGGCCGCGGGGGTGGCGGTCGCCTTCGCCCTGGTCGGGGCGATCCTGACCCACTGGCTGCCGGAGCCCGACCCTGCGGCGATCAACGATTAACTGGCGGACGCGCGCGCCAGGTCCACCGCCCGCCACAAGTACCAGGAGGCCACGGAGCGATACGGGCGCCAGCGCTCGCCGCGGGCCAGGATCTCTGCTTTCGTCGGCAAATCCGGACGACGAAAGGTCAGGGCAAAGCCCTTGCGCACGCCGTAGTCATCCACCGGTAACACGTCGGGCCGGCCCAGGTGAAAAATGAGCAGCATCTCGACCGTCCACCGGCCCACGCCATGAATGGTCGTCAACCGCGCGATGATGGCTTCGTCCTCGAGGCGGGCGATGGCTTTGGTCGAGGGCACGGTTCCATCTATGGATTTGGCGGCGATGTCTTTGAGCGCTTTGATTTTGGCCCGGGAGAATCCGGCCGCGCGCAGCCGTTCTTCCTCGACCGCGAGAAGTTGCGCGGGGCGGGGGAAGCGGCCTGCCGGGAACAACGCCCGAAATCGGCCGAGAATGGTGGCGGCCGCCTTGCCGGTCAGTTGCTGGTGTGCCACGGCCTCCACCAGCGCGATGAACGGACCTTGAGCATCGCCGGAGGACTTCGCTTCCAGGCGGCAGGGCCCAACGCGCCGGATGAGATGTCCCAACGTGCGATCGGCTTCGATCAGGTGTTGCTCCGCGGCAGCATGCATCGACGGGATGAAGGAGGAGGGGCTTCGCCGTGTCGGCTGGATGGTGCGGCACCTGGCCCGGTTTCAACCCTTGAGCACCGAGATGAACTGCTTCATCGCCGGGGAGAGCACTTTGTGTTTCTTGTGGATGGCCGCCAGCGGCCGGGTCAGGTCCGCATCCTCGATGGTGAGCTCGGCCAGGGTGTGCATGCTGACTTCCTGGGTGATGGTGGCGTGGGGCACGATGGCGATGCCGGCCTCGATTTCGACGGCGCGCTTGACGGTTTCGATATTGTCGAACTCCATGACGTGTTCCACGGTCACGTCGTGGTCCTTCATCACCTTGTCGATGGCGCGTCGTGTCGGGATGTCCTGTTGGAAGCCCACGAACTTCTGGCCGGCCAATTGTTTGAGCCGGACGGAGCGCGCCCGGGCCAACGGGTGATTGGGATGGCATATCAATACGAGCCGGTCCTTGCGCAGCGGCACGATCTCGATCTTCGGATCCTTCGCCGGATAGGCCACGAGGCCGAGGTCCACCACGTTGCCCAGCACATCCTCATACACCTGGTTGGAGCGGCGGTATTCGACGTGCACGTTTACCGTCGGATACGCCTTGAGAAATTTTTTCAGGTAGGGTGGCAGATCGTGGAGACCGATGCTGTAAATCGTGGCCACCCGGATGGTGCCGGACACGATGTCGCGAATCTCCTGCAGTTTGCTGAAGAGCCCGTCGTACAGTTGGATGATCTGCTTGCTGTGCTCGTAGAGCACCTGGCCCTCGCGAGTGAGGCGGAAGCGTTTCTTGCTGCGCTCGATCAGAAGGGCCTTGAACTGGCGTTCCAGAGAACTGATCTGCTGGCTCACCGCCGATTGGGTGACGCCGTTGATCTGGGCCGCTTTGGTGAAGCTCTCCGTCTCGGCGAGGTCACAAAACACTTTTAGACTCTCGATCTGCATCGCGGCTGCGAAGATGAGCGAGACGAGGGGGGCAAGTCAAACCCCGCCGGGAGCAGCCGGCGGCGACGCCGTGTTTGACGATGCGGTCGTTGTTGGGGGACGGTCCGGGCGCCAACTGAGGGCATCTCTGCCGCGGACGCTACAGCTTGACCCACCTCTTGGCCGCGCTGCTCCGGAGCACGGCTTCGCACAACTTCACCTCGTGGTGGCCATCCTCGGCCGTGGCGAAGAGCACGGGGGTCTTGCGGCCGCTGGCGATGTGCTCGTACACGGCGCGGTAGTGCATCTTGTGGCTGTCCGGGAAACCTTCGGGATGGCCACCCGGATAGTCGGTGAACCCCGCCACATCCTCGCTGAAGCCGGCGGTGGCGCGTTGAAGCACCTGATTCGGCTCGTCGCGCCGGCCCACCAGGAGTTCGTTCGGCTGCTGGAAATCCCAACGCACGCTGGCCCGCGTGCCGTAGATGCCGAGGGAGAGACTGCATTTCCAGCCGGCGGCGACTTGCGAAATGCTGGCGTTGGCGTGCGTGCCGTTCACGTAGCCGTGCGGCGCCTTGCCGAAGCGCAGCAATACGCTGCCGAAATCTTCGGTGTCCACCTTGTAAGGCTGCATCGTCCTGGGATCGACCCTGGCGAAGGTCTGTACCTCGCCCCTGGGGCGGAACCGGGTCTTGTGGAACGTCTCGACATGCGCGAAGACCGCCTCAGCCCGGGCGCCGAGGATGAAGGAGACGGTGTCGATCCAGTGCGTACCGATGTCGCCGATGGCGCGCAGCTTGCCGCCCTCGCGGGCGAGCAGGCGCCAGTTGTAATCGGTCTCTTTCAACAACCAGTCTTGGAAAAAATGCCCTTGCACGTGGATGATCCGGCCAAGATCGCCGCGCTGCACCATCGCGCGCATCTGCAGCACGGCGGGAAAGAAGCGGCACATGTAGTTCACGGCGAAGACCGGCGCGTTCTTGCTCTTTGCCGCTGCCACCACTTTCGCCGTCTCGGCCGTGGTCATGCCGAGCGGCTTTTCGCAGACGACGTGCTTGCCGGCGGCCAGGGCGGCCAAGGATTGCTCGACGTGCACCTTGTTGGGCGAGGTGATGTGCACGACATCGACGTTGGGCGAGCGATACATCGCGCGGTAGTCGTAGTCGCCATAGACCTCCGGAATGCCCCATTGCTCGGC
>DATLZF010000275.1:0-2641 GCA_035574135.1 Candidatus Methylomirabilota bacterium | reverse complement strand
GCGGTCGCCATGCATGTCCGACACGAGCACCGTCTTCTGTGCGGGCTGCAGTTTGTTGAGCGCCGCGTCCAGCGTGGCCTGCGGGTCAGCTTTCCTGATGCCGGCGAGCGCGCTTTTGACTTCGCCCAGTTTTTTGCCGTCGATGGCGTTGACTTGATCGAAGAACAACCACTTGCTGGGCTTCTCGGACTTGTACTGCGCGTAGAGCGCCGCGTCAGCCTTTTGGAGCTCGGCGCCCGCGAAGCGGTCCTTCGCATAACCCAGACCCGGTGAACCGATCAAACCGGCCGACATCATCCCAATCCCGCCCATGAAGCTGATGGCGACAGCGCCCGTGCGCGGGAACCGATCGGAAGCAACGGCCAGCATGGTAGGCCAGTAGAAGGTCTTGCCCACGGCGTACACGAGCACCGCGCCGCCCACCACGCCGAGACTGTTGGACAGGCTGATAAGGTTCAGGCCAAGGCAGGCCAGCACCGCGCACGCCAACAGGATGCCGACGGGAGACAGACCGATTTTCTTTTCAATGAAGTCAGCGCAAAACCGCAACAGGAACATGACGATCGAGGCCAGCACAAACAACTGCGCGCCGCGCCCCTCGCCGAAAAGGTTGTTCGTGATGCTCTGAATCCAACCGTCGGTCCCAAGCTCGACCGCGCCGACAAGCGCGTGGGCGATGAACAGGACAAACAACAGCAGCGACCCTGTCGCCCACCGGCTCAGGTTGCTAAAAGCCAGCCAAACGGCCGCGCCGACGGCTATCGAGATGTAGAACCACGTATGACTGGCGCCCGGTGTGGTCTGCGTGAAACCGAAGAATTCGCTGCCGGTGAAACCGCTCAAGAGCGGTCCGAGGCCGTCCTTTACGAACAACGCCAGCAGGAACGCCACCACGGCGCTCCCCGCCATCCCGACATCCTTGAACATGTCCCCCAACTTCAGTCCCTTTTGCGAGGCCTCGGACTTCGGGAAGTGCTGGCCGAGGAACATGATGCCGTAAATGGCAGTAGGGATGAGGAACAGCGCCAGCCGGGCCTTCCAATTCCAATCTGCCACCCACGTGTTCGCCAGCCCGCCCAAGATCATGCCCGCCGGCCAGCTCGCGTGCAGGATGTTCAAGTAATGGGTGCGATTGTGAAAGAAGAGCGTCGCCACGAGCGGGTTGGCGACCGCTTCGAGCGTTCCATTCGCCACGGCAAACAGGAATGTTCCGCTCCAGAGGTAAACAAATGCCGTTTTGGTGCTCATCCCATCCATCGCGCCAAACGTCACAAAAGCCGACAACGCGTGCATGGCGAACGCCGCTATCACCAGTTTGCCGTAGCCGATCTTGTCGCAGATGATCCCGCCGATGATGATGCCAAAGCAAAAGCCGGTGAACCCCGCTCCGTTGATCAGGCCCGTCTCCAGCCCGGTGAAGCCGAATTTGGCCTTCCAAACGTCGAGGATGCCGCCGCGGATGGCGAAACCGACGCCGGCGGCAAGAATGGCCATGAAGCCTGCCCACAGCAGACGGTAGGCGTTGGCCGGGGTTCCGTTGCCGGGGGAGGGGGTTGCATTGGCGTTGCTCATGATCTCAAGGGTGATGGGTGGGATTGGGTCGAGAGTGGAAAATCAAATCGTAAACGCCGGCAGCTTGACGATCTTCCCGCCTTCCATCGCCGACTTGTGCGCGCACAGGCCCACGCACGTCCAGTTCGCCGACTGCTTCGCGTTCGGGAACGGATCGCGGTTCTCGACCAGCGCCATGGCGAACTCGTGCGCCAGATGCGGGTGCGAACCGCCGTGGCCGCTGCCTTGGGTGAAGGAGAGGTGCGTCTTCTTGCTCGCGTCATACACGCCCTGCGTCGTGTATTTCTGAAGCGCCTTGGGCAGGCGCTTGGCGAAGTCCGGGCACTTCACCGGCTTGGGAATCTTCGGTTCGGGCAGTTTCGCCGTGTGCATCACCAGCGGTTCGTGCTCGATCAGCGGCCACTCGACGGATTTCTTCGAGCCGTAAACGTCGATGCTCTCGCGATACTGCCGCGCCGTGTCGAACAGGCTGCGGATGATGCGCGCGCTCACGTCCGTGTCCGCGAACTTGATGTGCGCGGTCTCGACGGCGAAGGGCGAGCCGTATTTGTCGATCAATTCCTTGCGAATGGTGCCGGAACCGAAACAACTCACGTAGTCAGCGGGCTTGCCAATCAAGCCGGCGACGGGGCCGACGCAGTGGGTCGCATACCACATCGGCGGCAGGCCGGGCCAGTAGTTGGGCCAGCCGTCCATGTCCTGCTGGTGGCTGGCCTGGACGAACTGGAGCTTGCCGAGTTCGCCCTTGTCCAGCAGCTCCTTCATGAAGAGGTATTCGCGCGCATACACGACGGTCTCCATCATCATGTATTTGAGGCCGGTCCTCTGCGCGAGGTCCACGATCTTCCTGCAGTCGGCGATGTTCGTGGCCATCGGCACGGTGCAGGCGACGTGTTTGCCGGCCTTGAGCGCGGCGATGCTCATCCACGCGTGATCGGGAATGGGCGAGTTGATGTGGACCACGTCCACGTTCTTGTCCTTGAGGACGGCGTGGAAGTCGTTGTAGCGGCGCCCGACGCCGAAGTAATCGCCCACGTCGTTGAGCATTTTCTCGTTGCGCTGGCAGATG
>DATLZF010000274.1:0-2687 GCA_035574135.1 Candidatus Methylomirabilota bacterium | reverse complement strand
GAACTGCAACCACAGGGGATCGTCAATGGCCGGTTGGCCCGTCCGCCCGAACCGCCGGTTGAACCGCTCGACCGCCACCGGGTTGTAGCCCCATTCCCTACCCGAGTAGCGCACGTAATCGAAGTTCAGCCCGTCCAGGTCGTAGCGCGAGATCAGATCCATCGCCACGTTGAAGGTGTGCTGCTGCACGCCGGGATGCCCGGGGTCGAAGGCGAAGTGGCCGCCGTTCCACGTTGCGCCCGCGTTGTTCCGGGTCAACCAGTCCGGATGCAGGTTGTAGGGGTGATTGGCCTGCGGCGGCGTCGTGCTCTGGCTGGCCCAGATCGGATAGGTGACGATCCATGCGTGGACCTCGAGGCGCGGACCTTGAGCGGGATCATGCGCCCGGGCGATCAAGTCGGCCAGCGGGTCGTAGCCGGCCGGTGAAATATCCGTGGCCCGCGGCTCGAAACGGCTGTCGTAGTAGGCGTCTCCCCGCTTGCGCACCTCGACGATGACGGCGTTGAAGTGCCCCGCCCGGGCGTCGGCGAGCAACTGCGTCACTTCCGCCGGCGTGCGGAAGCCCGCGTGGAAGGCATCCACCCACAACGCCCGAAACTCCTGCCCGGCCGCAGTCGGCACAACGAGACCCAGCAGCCCGGCCGAAAGGATCAGGCCTGCCCATGAACGACACCACGGCATGCTCTCTGAAACGCGGCCAAGATAGCAGGCGGGCCGCGTTGCGCCAGCGCGGAGTCGGTCGGTGCGAATCGGGGCGGGTTCTTGGAATCGTGGGCGGGCCGGAAGCGAAGCCCCCGCTCAACCCGACCCGCAGGCTCATTCCAGGGCCTGAAAAGGTCACCGGCCACGATCAC
Source organism: Candidatus Methylomirabilota bacterium (assembly GCA_035574135.1). Classification (GTDB taxonomy): domain Bacteria; phylum Verrucomicrobiota; class Verrucomicrobiia; order Limisphaerales; family DATLZF01; genus DATLZF01. Next base: position 1,833 of record DATLZF010000274.1, on the reverse strand, counting down.
ATGCACAATCTGCCCGCCGCCGGTCCGGACCGAGGGGCGCGACCGTGGGTGGCGTTCACTCGCGGCCGGACCACTGCCACTGCTCGTCAAAGAACCCGGCGGCTGCGATGCCGCCCGGCGCCCGGGAGGTGACGGGCCGGGTCACGTCCACCACCGCCCAATCGGGGAGCTTGGGCGTCTGGCGCGCGTTGTTCAGATAATCGTATTCGCGAAAGGTAAAGCCGCTGTTCAGCACGACGTAGCGACGGGGGTTCAGCGGATTGGGGTAGATCAATACCGGCATGTGCCGGCCCGCCGGGTGCGATTGGTCATTGGCCACCAGTTCGCCCGGTGTCCACCGCAGCGGCAAACGATCCACCAGCCGCGCCAGCAGCCGGTTGCTGCCCGGGTCGCCCCACAGAACAAGATGGTGTGCGGCCAGGTCCTCGTCCGTCACCGCCGCGTCATCTTTCACCGGTGCGTCGCCGCGGAAGTGACGCCGCCAGTGGTTCGTGGCGTGGGTCAGCTCGGCAGCGGCCCACGCGGCCGTCGTTTCATGCCAGGGCCGGCCCGTGGGGCGGACCATCAGAAAACTGTCCATGAAGGCGTCGTCAATCGGGCCCTGCAGGCCGTGGCGTTTGCGCAAACCGCTTTCGCCATCGGATGCAGCGGCCGGCTGCCACCGCCCCGCCGATTTGCGGAAGGCCACCTCCCACGAACGATCCGAAGCCGGCCGCCTGGCGGCGATCGTCTGGCCGTCAATCTCCACCGTGGGTGTCGCCGTCACCTCGAAGGGGCACGCTCCCGGGGGCACCGCCAGCGTCAACGCCGAGACGTTGGTGGTGAAGATCGTCACAGCGGGCCGATGGGGATCCAAATCGGCGGTCACGCGCGCCCGTTGCCAGTGCCGCTCCAAACCATCCACCACCACCCAGTGCATTCGGTTGTAACGCAGCGTCCAGGTGGTGAAGCGCACGCGCCACGGCAGGGGATCGCGCCCCCGTGCCGCCAGTGCGTCGATGCGCCGGTTGATTTCCTCGCGGGTCGCCGGGTGGTACTTGTGCCCGGTTTGGGGGCCGACGAGGTGCACCAGGTCGATTCGTTCCTCGGCCAGTGCGCGGGCCATGGCGTCGGCGGCCTGCTTTTGCCGGTCCACTTCGCCGCTGTAGGCCACGGTCGGGCAATGATAGAGGTTGGCGGCGTAGTCCGTGGCATCGTAAAGGTGCCAGAGCTTGCGCTCGAACCCGGCGGGTTGGAGCGTCTCGTTCTGAAAGACGCGCAGGAACTCCGCCGTTTCGGAAAACCCGGCGCCGGGAGCCGCCGCCGCCCAGCGCCAGGCGTGATGGGTCGCCACGTGCCAGCAGGCCGCACCGCCGAGCGAAAAGCCGCGCACCACCAAACGGTCCGGGTCAAAGCGGTAATACCGGCTGGCGTGCTCGAAGGCTTCGAAGAAATCCGTCTCGCCGGCGAACCGGCTGCCATTGCAGTAGCGCCCGTAGGGATGAAGGACGAACGCATCGGGCGGCGTGAATTCGCCGGGCGAGCGCATCCGACCGTGGATGAAATCCAGTTCCGTCAACGTCTCGCCGCGGCCATGGAACCAGAAGTCCAAACGCCACGCGTGAGGTGAAGCCGGTTGAAAGGCGGCCGGCACCACCAGACCGTAGGGTTGCACCGATCCGTCGATCCTCGAGCGGTAGCCGCGCACCACCAGCCCGGTGGCCGAGAGCCACGGTGCCTGGCCCGCCCGCAACTGCGCCGCCCGTTTCATGCCCTCGTTGAGCAGCACGCGGGCGGTGTGTGTTTCGTTGCTCTTGAAGAATTCGTCGTAGTCCAGCGCCCAGCGCACGGCCT
>DATLZF010000273.1:0-7580 GCA_035574135.1 Candidatus Methylomirabilota bacterium | reverse complement strand
GAGCTGTGGCCCCGCACCTTGATGCTGGCCAGTCCGGCAAACTCAACCGCTGAGGCCAGTGCAGCACGGTTGGTCCCTCCATCGAACACGAACAGCGCGGCCGGGATGCGGTTCACGTTGTCCACCCGGTGCCCCAGCGTGTCCAGCACGACCAGCGGTAGATTCGAATCGAACTCGCGCAAGCCCGGATCCAGCACGGTATAGACCTGAACCACCACGGCCGTAGAGCCCGAAGGCCCCCCGAACAGGCGGGCCTTGAGCACCCCGCCGTCGGGCAACTCAATGGGCTCTCGATACACCGGCGACTGCTCCCCCGGGTCCGACCCATCGCGAGTGAAACGGATGATCCCCTGCCCCGCCTCAATGCGGACGGTCACGGCTTGAGCGTAAACGCCCCCCGGGGGCAGGAAGCGAAGCGGGTCCGCGGGCGCGCCGGCCGTTCCCGGAACCGACGCCAGCCACAGCGTCGCGCCAAACATGGTGACAGCGAACTTCCCAATCACATTTGTCATAGGCTGGCGCGCACCGGGTTGCCATTTCGACCGCAGCGGTCGATGGCAGCAGCATGGCCTGCCTGCTGTCGGGTGGCAATGGCGTTTCTCCGCTCCATTGCGAAAGGCAGGTCTCGGGGAAAGTCCTCCGCCGCATCACGCCAAGTCACGCCCCGACTTCACGCGGGTGCGCCCACGCGCGCCTCGTTCCGGTTGTGCGTTCTCGGGGGACGATTTATCGAAGACCGTTCGAGAGCAAGGCCCGCAGGGGATCGGCCTCTTTGACCGTTCCGGCTCGCCCAAGCTCGCCGGCAGCCGTGAGGGCGAAAGGCGATACCTTTCACCCCATTTGGAGTCGAGCCACTCGATAAGCCGTCCACCAGTCGTGGATGGCCACACGAAGGCGGTCCGTAGCTTCGTGACATTCCCGCTGCATCTCGGCCAACTTGTGCCGTGAGGTGTCCATCTTCGCTTCCGCGGCGCGACGATAGGCGGACTTACACTGCTCCCAATGAACCGAAGCGTGTTGCAGCCTTTCCTGGGCGCCTTGCAACAGACGCTGAGCAAAACCCGAGGCTGGCACGAAGCCGCTTTCGGCCAGCGTCGCCAGGTGCTTTTGCCGTTCCGCGATTTCAGCCAGCAGGATCGCTTCCCCCGGCACACGCCGCAGTTGGCTCGCCAACCCCACCCTGGCCAGCAGCCAAATGCACCACTTGGTGGGATCAAAGTGCCACGGCTTCACGCCGTTGCGGTAGTCGTGCTGAAAAGCGTGATGAAAATTGTGGTATCCCTCCCCGAAGGTTAACCACGCCAGCAATCCGTTGTCCCGCGCCGAGCAGCGGCTGGAATAGGGTCGGCGGCCCCAGGAGTGGCTCCACGAGTTGATGAAGAACGTCATGTGATTTACGAACACAACCCGCGCCACTCCAGCGATAAGAAAAGCTCCGAGCGCCGCCACCCAGCCCCCCCACAGGAAGCCCAGCGCCGTCGGCAGAACAAATCCCACGATAATGGCGATGGCAAGATAATACCGATGCTGCCACCGCACCAGCGGATCCTGCAGCAGGTCTTTGACTCCCTCCAGCGAGGGAGCCGACACGTCGAAGAGCATCCAACCGATATGGGCGTGGAAGAATCCTTTCGAGATGTTGTACGGATCCTCGTCGTGGTCGACGCATTTGTGATGCCGGCGATGGTCCGCCGCCCACGCCAGGACGGAGTTCTCAAAGGCGGCCGCACCAAAAATCAAGGTCATCAGTCGAACCGGCCATCGCGCCTTGAACGACAGGTGCGAAAACAGCCGGTGATAGCCGAGCGTGATACTTAGTCCCGTGGCGATGAAGAACAGGAAGAACAACGCGACCTGAAACCAATCCAGGCCGTAAAACCACACATACAGCGGCACTCCCGCCAAAGCGATGAAGAGAGTGCCCACGAGGAACAGGCTGTTGGGCCAATTCAGGAGCGTCCAACGAATACGCGACATGAGCAAAGACTTGAAACCGAGCAAAAGTGCCGGGAGGGAGCACGCTCCACATCCCGGCACTCGGACCGGCGGAATCAATTAATAGCGATCGCGTCCACCAGCAAAGGAACGGCGCGTTCCGCCCCCGGCCGGACGCTCTTCCCGCGGCCGGGCGATATTGACGGTAAGGGCGCGACCATCCAGATCCCGTCCATTCAAAGCTTGGATGGCGTTCTCGGCCTCTTGATCGCTGGACATGGTCACGAAACCGAAGCCCCGAGGACGGCCGGACGTTCGATCCACCATCAGGTTGGCCTCGATGACGGTGCCGTGCGCCGCGAAGGCGTCCTGCAGATCGTTTTCGGTGGTATTGAAGGAAAGGTTTCCTACAAACAGTTTGTTATTCATTCGATGATTTTAGACGGACCGCTGCTTTCCAGACTGTTCCCGACCATCGGGTCTCAAAACCATCAAATGAATCACGTTCAACTGAGGATTTTCCATGCCTTGGAATCGACAAGTTGTCTAAAGACGAGGCCACACTACGCGACAGCACCTGGAATGCAACACCTGTTTGCATAAATCGGCAAAAGCAAACCCGCGAGGCATGTTCCCGCACCGGGTTCCCCTTCCACCGCTACCACTTGCGACGGGAAATGGGCACCTGTTCCATCCCCAGCCGGACGTGGGTGGCCGGCACCGCCGCCGGCCCTCCAGACTGGATCGCGATAAGCGCCGGGTGCAAAGACCGGCTTCCTTCCATCGCTGGCGGCGCCGGCCCAATTCGGATTCCGCGAGCTTCAGTTCAACCGAACCCGCGTGAACAAGGGGCTGGCGTTCGCGCCCCAGCCCGGTAGGCTGCGGCCATGTCCAGGTCCCATCGCGCTGCCGTTTGCCTTTCCGTGGGCGCCGCCGTGTTGCTCGCCGGTTGTTCTCGCCACCCTTCCGGGCGTGTGCCGCGGACCGGTGACCACTCGCTCGTTCTGGCCCTCGCCGTCTTGGGCGAGAACGAAGATGGCTCGCCCAGGACGCTGCCGGGACAGTTGGGCATCCTCACCCGCAAGGGTGGGCAATGGGAACACCGCACTTTCGAAGACACGGACAACAATGTTTTCCACAAGGTCGTGCCGTTCGGATCGGACGGATTCCTTACATTCGGCGGTACGCGGGCCGGCGTGAAGCTGTGGCACACCAACGGACTGCGCGAGCTGCTTTGGGAAGCGGATTTTGGCGGCCAGTTCAGCCGGATGCGCGACGCCGAGGTGGGCCATATTTACGGAGACGGAAAGCCGGCCGTGGCGATCGCCACCCACGACCATGGCGTCGTGGCCGTGTTGCGCCGCGACGAATCGGGCGCCTTCAAGGTTCACGAACTCGATCGCCAGCCCGAAACCGTGGTGCACGAAATCGAAATTGGCGACCTGAACGGGGACGGCGTGCCGGAAATCTATGCCACCCCCACGGCGCCAAACCGAGTCGATGGCACGCCGCAACCGGGCAAGGTCGTGCGTTACGTGCCCGCGAAAGGCGAGGGCCGCACCGTCGTCGCGGACCTTGGCGATCGCCACGCCAAAGAAATCCTGGTCACCGACCTGGACGATGACGGACGCGACGAGCTCTACGTCTCGGTGGAGGCCGTCTCCGGCGGGCGCGTCGAGATTCGCCGTTACCTCGCCACCACCGCGCCGACCCAGGGTGAGTTGGTCGTGACCCTCGACGACACGCTCTGCCGCTTCCTCACGGTGGGAGATGTCGATGGCAACGGGACCAAGGAGATGGTGGCGGCCGCGAACAAGAGCGGACTTTGGCTGCTGCGCCCCTACCCCAACGGCCCTTGGGACCGGGAACTGATCGACGCCAACTCCGGCGGATTCGAGCACGCCTCCATCCTGCTCGACCTGGATGGAGACGAGCGCGACGAGCTTTACGTGGCCAGCGACAACCAGCGAGAAGTCCGGCGCTACGAGTGGACACCGAAGGGCTGGCGCCACGAAGTCCTCCTCAGGTACACCGACAAGCTGAACCGGCTCACCTGGAATATCACGGCCGTCCCAACAACGCTTCTGCCCGCGCCCGGAGCAACACTCACGGACACAGCCTCCGCGGCCAGCTTCACCAAGATTGAACCGGTCAGAGCCAAGGAACCTCCGCCCCCCGCCGTAGCCCAAACACCCGACAAGCCCGAGAAACCCGTCGAGCCCCGGGGCCTCCGCCTGAACTCGAACGAGGCGGAGCCGGGATACGTGATCTACGCCCCGCTCCTGTCGGACACGACCTATCTCATCGACGCCCAAGGCGCCGTGGTCCACACGTGGAAAAGCGATTACTCACCGTCCGGCACGGTTTACCTGATGGACAACGGCAACCTGCTGCGCGGCGCGCGAGAACCCAAGATCGAGGTGTTCAAGGGCGGCGGCCAGGGCGGCCGGTTTCAGGAGTTCTCATGGGACGGGAAGCTGCTCTGGGACTGGAAATACGCGACCACCAACCACCTGCTCCACCACGACATCGAGCCCCTTCCGAACGGGAACATCCTCGCCATCGCGTGGGAGGCCAAGAGCGCCAAGGAAGCCAATCGCGTCGGCCGTCGCCCGGACCTGACTCCGCAGGCCGGACTCTGGCCGGACAAGATCATCGAGATCGAACCCCATCGCCCCGACGGCGGGCGCATCGTGTGGGAGTGGCACATGTGGGACCACCTCATCCAGAACTACGATCCGGAGAAAGCCAACTACGGCGATCCCGCCCGGCATCCGGAACTGATCGACATCAACGGCGACGCCGACGCGCCCAAGATCGATGCGGCCGAACTGGCGCGCCTCAAGGCGCTCGGATACGTGCCCGCGGATGCCAAACAGGGCGACATCAGCTCCGACCTTCTGCACATCAACGCGATCGCCTACAACGCCGAACTCGATCAGATCGCCCTGAGCACTCCCCGGTTCAATGAAATCTGGATCATCGACCACAGCACCACGACCGCGGAGGCCGCTGGCCATACGGGCGGACGTTGGAAAAAGGGCGGAGGCCTCCTTTACCGTTGGGGCAACCCGAAAGCCTACTCGCGAGGCACCAAGGAACACCGGATATTCGGCGGCCAGCACGATGTGCGCTGGATCGAAAAAGGCTTCCCGGGCGCCGGTCACTTGATGGTGTTCAACAACAATGCCCGCGGACCGGGCGGGCCATACTCGACGGTCTTGGAGCTGGTGCCGCCCACTCACCCGGACGGCTCGTACGTGATCCCCGAGGAAGGTCCAATCGGACCCAGCGGGCCGTACTGGCAATACGAGGCTCCCGACAAGAAGTCTTTCCACAGCGGTTTCATCTCCGGCGCGCGGCGGTTGCCCGGCGGCAACACACTCATCTGCTCCGGTGCCGATGGCCGCATCTTTGAAGTGACCAAGGAAGGCAAGATCGTGTGGGAGTACTGGGACCCCTTCTCCGGCAACGTCCGGGCGGCGGACGGCGGACAGCCCCAACCGGTGGGCAAGCATACCTACGCCGTTTTCCGCGCCGCCAAGGTCCCGCCGCAGCACCCGGCACTGGCCGGGCGCAGCCTGCGGCCACTGAATCCCCAGCCTCGTCCGGCTCTCGATGTGTCGGGCCCATAGCGCAACGAAGACCATTTCGGATTAATCTGGGCGCCATCGTGCCCACCCCGGCCAAAGCCGGGAAACCTGCGTCCCACCCTCTGCGGAGCTGCATCAAACCCAGTCAGGCCAGACCCACCAGCCCCAGTTCGTTCGGGCGGATCTGCGAAATCCGCCCGCGCGCAGCCGGACGCGGTGGTGCGACGTGCCGTGAAAACCGCGGCAACGCGCTTCTTTCCCCTCATAAAGCCGTAGAGCGATCCGAAGAGATGGGCCAAGGACGGCAACATGTGATGGCACCTTGAGCGGCAGAGAACGCCATGCGGCACGGCGGGAAGGATCCACCGCATCTTGCGAATCCGGGCGACGTTCAGCGGGTTGTCCGGCGACACCAAGTGGATGGGGCAACTCGTCGGTGGTAAGCGTGTCCACGGCAAATTTCTCGCACCCCGCACGACGCGGTGGACAACGCGCCGACCTGGCCGGCGCGGCCGAATCTGGCGTTCAGGCGCAGCGACCTCCCCACCGGTCGCGGGAGGTGCCCGTTCGTTCCGATCGCCGCGTCGCAGTGCGGCGCTCCCGCTTGCGGCACCGTTGACCACCTCCGAAGGCCCACGCCACCCGGCCACTTTGCATTTCACCTGCAGGAACAAAACCCGTAGGCTCGCGCCGATGGCCGTCATCGATGTCCGCGCCCTCAGCAAATCTTTCCGCACCTACAAAAAGCAACCGGGGCTCACGGGTGCTCTGCGGGGTCTGCTGCATCGGCAGTACGAACAGGTCGAAGCGGTGCGGAACGTTTCGTTCCAGGTGGAAGAAGGGGAGCTGGTCGGCTTCCTCGGCCCGAATGGGGCGGGCAAAACCACGACGCTCAAGATGCTGGCCGGGCTGCTTTACCCCACCGCCGGCTCAGCCACGGTCCTGGGCTACGTGCCGTGGGAGCGGCGCGATGGCTACCGACGCCAGTTCGCCCTGCTCCTGGGGCAGAAAAACCAGTTGTGGTGGGATCTCCCGGCTCGCGAATCGCTCGAACTGAACGCGCGCATCTATGGCCTTCCGGCCGACGTCTTCGAACGCACCGCGGCCGAGTTGACCGACCTCCTCGGCGTGCGCGACAAGCTCAACGTGATGGTGCGCGAGCTGTCCCTCGGCGAGCGGATGAAAATGGAACTCATCGCCGCGCTCCTCCATCAACCCCGGGTGCTGCTCCTCGACGAACCCACCATCGGACTCGACGTGGTGTCACAGAAGGTCGTCCGCGAATTCCTGCGTGATTACAACGCACGGCGCAAAACCACCGTCCTGCTCACCAGCCATTACATGGCCGACATCCAGGCGTTGTGCCGCCGGGTCATCATCATCGACAAAGGCACGCTCTTCTTCGACGGCGCCCTGGGCGCGGTGCTGGACCGGTTTGTCGATTTCAAGCTCATCACCATCCACTGCGCCAGCCGCGAGCGCTCGGGCGACTCGAACCTGGGCCGGTTTGGCGAAGTGGTGGAGGACACACCCGACCACGTGAGGCTCAAGGTCAAGCGGGACCAGGTAATCCCTGTCTGCAAGGCCCTCCTCGATACCCTGCCCGTGACCGACATCGACATCCAGGAAGTGCCCATCGAAGAAGTCATCCGGCAGATTTTCGCGCGATAGCCGCAGGCTTCCCTTCCGAAAGCGGCGAACGGCAGTCATCGCCTCGTCGCGCATCGTCCCCCCGCAGGCGACTCAAGTCGGTCTGTGTTCGCCCGCATGGTTCTCCTCCTCCCCGATCGGCACCTCCGAGCCGCTCCACCCCTGCCCCGGCCTGCCCACCAAATCGTCCGGGAGAGCGCCGGGCCCCCGGCATCAAGTCGGCTGCCATTCCTGGCCGACCACGGACAGGGCGTAAACCGCCGCCGTGTCGCATCGCAGGACGAGCGGCCCGAAGGACACCGGCCGCGCACCTGTCCGCTCGATGGCATCCAGTTCGTCCGGCGTAAAATCCCCTTCGGGACCGATCCAGAGCGCCACCGAAGCCGGCGGGCGACCGTGCTG
>DATLZF010000272.1:0-4736 GCA_035574135.1 Candidatus Methylomirabilota bacterium | reverse complement strand
CGCACGACGACATCGGCCTGGGCGTGGCCAACGGGGTGGCCGGGTTGCAGGCGGGGGCCACCCATATTCAGGGCACCATCAACGGCTACGGCGAGCGCACGGGCAATTGCAGCCTCACCAGCATCATTCCCATCGTGCACTTCAAGCTGAAGAAGCGCGGCGTGCCGGCCTCATCGTTGCCCAAGCTCAAAGAGCTTTCCGATTTCGTGGACGAGGTCGCCAACGTCCGGCACGACCCGCGCCGGCCGTGGGTCGGGCAGACGGCCTTTGCCCACAAGGGCGGCATGCACGTCCACGCCATCGACCGCGTGGCCCGCAGCTACGAACACATTGATCCCGGGGCTGTGGGCAACCACCGTCGCGTGCTGGTGAGCGACATGTCCGGCCGCACCAACATTCTGCTCAAGGCCGAGGAACTCGGCTTCAAGCTCACCCCGGACACACCGGAATTGAAGACGATCACCGCGCGCATCAAGGAACTGGAAAGCCAGGGCTACGAATTCGAGGCTGCGGAGGGGTCGCTGGCCCTGCTCATCCAGCGCATCCTGCAACACCGCGAGCGCCCCTTCCAGGTCTTCGCCTACCATGTCTCCATGCGAGGCGACGGCGCCAGCTCCGTATGCGAGGCGACCGTCAAGGTTCGCGTCGGCGAGCAACTGGCGCACACGGTGGCCGACGGCGACGGCCCGGTGAACGCGCTCGATTCCGCCCTTCGCTCCGCGCTGGTGCGCTTCTACCCGCAACTCAAGAAGGTCAAGCTCACCGACTACAAGGTGCGCATCCTCGAGTCCACCACCGGCACCGCCGCCAAGACGCGCGTCCTCATCGAGTCCTCCGATGGCAAGCGGGAGTGGGGCACCGTGGGCGTGAGCGACAACATCATTGAGGCAAGCCTTCAGGCCCTTACAGACGGCATCGAATACGCCTTGTTGCGGCGCAAGTAGGGCCTGCGCATGCCGGTCTGGCCGCGCGCCCCCCGGCATGTGGCAACGGGGTGACACTCTCGCCCGGGCACGGGCTGCGGGGCCATGCCGTATCGACCGGGCCGGCGCGGCCGCGATTTTTCTTTGCGCGTGGACCGCGGCGTGGCTACGTTCCGATGCGCTTGTCCGGTGGTGTAACGGTAGCACAAGGCCCTTTGGAGGCTTTTGTCATGGTTCGAATCCATGCCGGACAGCCAACGCATCGCTTCTATTTCCCCCTGCTTGTCGCCGCAGCGATCGTGGTTGGCTGCACCTTGGGATGGCGGCCGAACCGGCGTTTGCAAATCGTTGACCCGAACCACCGGCACCACGGGGCCCCACGTCGGTTCCGGTGTCAACTCGCGGGTCGTCCCGTGGGCCTTGGGCCGCGCCACGAATTGCGGGCCGCGAGATCACCCTTGCGTGAGGAGCGACAGATGCCGGCTAAAGTGGGCCTGGAGCAGTTCGAGGTGCAGGTCTGCGTGGCGCGCCAGCGTCTCCAGAATCGCGTCCTTGAAACGACGTCCTCGGCCGTCCGTGCCCACGGTGAGCACCGAGCCGAAGGTGACGTGGAGGAGCTGGCGCCCGGCACGCTCGTCGAGATAAGCCGCCTCCTCGTGGCGTCCGGTGAAACGGGGCAGGGCGGCGATTTCGGTTTCCGTGGTTGAGATGTGATAGCTGCGCCGGTCCTCGGCGAAGCGACCGCGGCTGTACTCAACGATGGCGGCAAACAGCGGCGGCTGTGTTCGCGCCACCACGCGCAGCGCCTCCAAGTAGCTCGTGCCCGCCGTCTTGACATGCAGCAGTTCGCCGCAGAGCCGCCCGATGACGGGATAGACACTGAACTTGTCCGAGCCGCTGTGGATGCTGAGTTTGTAGGGGCCGCAGAACCGGGCGATGGCGACATGACGGGCCAGGGACGCCTCGAAGGCGCGGAGATCGCCGCGGTAATCGATGCCCTTCTCAAACTCGCCGATAAACCGGGGCGCCAGGCTGACGATGCGCACGCCGCGGCGTTTCAGTTCGAGACCGTAGAACAGGTGCTCCAGCGGGCTGGTGGGTGAATCGGTTTCATCCACCGAAACCTCGATCTCAAACGGCCGGCCGGCGCAGGCGGACTGAATCCAGCCCGCCATCTGTGCGGTGTGGGCGATGGCGCGGCCGTATTTGACGGCGGCCCGCCAGAGCGATTGGCGGTCGAAACGCAGCGGGGCGGTGCCTTCGACGGCGAAGTCGCGGTCGAGGTAGCTTTCCTGCCAGTGTCCCCGTTCCACCACGCCGTCGCGTTCGAGCGTGGCGACGGCGTCGCGCAGCCGGGATTCGTCAAACCGGTCGGCTTCGTTCACCACGTGGGCCGAGGGATCGATGGTGAAAAACGTGAACCCCTCGGCGGCGGTCAACCGGACGTCCGCCTCAGTCTTGAGATGGTCGGCGTCGGCGCCCCAAGGCTGGCTGAAGCCAGCCCGGGCCAGGGCCGCCTGGGCTGCGGACATCACCTCGCGCGGCGTGCGGGCGGTGCGGGTCATCTCGCGGATGGATTGCTGGGCGAAAATGGGCGCAAAGTCAGTGCTTCGGACGGCGGCCAGGTGGCCGGGAGTGGCCAGGCCGAGGCGGTCGCCGAATCCGAAGGACTTTTTCAGGCCGAGGGGAACCGGTCGCGGTTGATTCATGCCGCGATCTTCAGGGATCCTGAGGGGATGAAAAGGAAACTTTTGGGAGGCAAAACAACCCTTCCGTCGTCGTCGGGAGTCGCATAATCTTCCCCCATGCCATTCAGTAAACTGGGTTTGTCTCCGGCAGTGGTCGAGGGCGTCAAGGCCATGGGATACGCCGAACCGACGCCGATCCAGCTTCGGGCCATCCCGTTGATTCTCTCGGGTCGGGACGTGATCGGCAGCGCGCAGACGGGCACTGGCAAGACGGCAGCCTTCGCGCTGCCCATTCTCACCCGGCTCGACCAACCCGCCCGCCGCGTGCGCGCGCTCATCCTGGAGCCCACCCGGGAGCTGGCGGCGCAAGTGGAGACGGCGTTTCGCGATTACGCGCGGTTTACGCAGTTGAAGATCGCGGTACTCTACGGAGGGGTCGGCTATGGCCGGCAGACCGAGGCCTTGCGGGAGGGCACGGATATCGTCGTGGCGACGCCGGGGCGGTTGCTGGATCATATCGGGCGGGGCAACTGCCGGCTCGATCAGGTCGAGTTCCTGGTGCTGGACGAGGCGGATCGCATGCTGGACATGGGCTTTCTGCCCGACGTGAAGCGCATCGTGCAGAAGTGTCCGCGGGACCGGCACACCTCTTTGTTCTCGGCCACCATCCCGCCGGAGATCGAAACGCTGATCCAGTGGGCCATGAAGTCTCCCGAAACCGTGGAAATTGGCTCCCGGCGCTCGCCGGCCGAGACGGTCAAGCACGTCGTCTATCCCGTGGCGGAAGCGCAGAAGGCGGATTTGTTGCGGGCGCTGCTGGACCGTGTGCACTACGATTCGGTCATCATCTTCTGCCGGACCAAGGATCGTGCTGACCGGATCGGGCACATGCTCAAGAAGAACAACCACGCGGCGGCCATCCTGCACTCGAACCGCACGCAAAGCGAGCGGGAGCAGGCCCTGAAGGGGTTCCGCGAGGGACGCTACGAGGTGCTGGTGGCCACGGATATCGCGGCGCGGGGCCTGGATATCCCGGATGTGAGTCACGTCATCAACTACGACGTGCCGCAGCACCCGGAGGATTACGTGCACCGGATTGGCCGCACCGGACGAGCCCAGGCCACGGGCGACGCCTTCACCATCATGGTGGCGGAGGATGTTCAGCACATGGCCGCCATCGAGCGCTTTATTGGCAGGAAGATCGAGCGAGTGAAACTGGAGAACTTCGACTACCAGTACAGCGCCGTCTTCGACGAAACAGACAAGCGCACGCCTTATGAGCGCAAGTTCAAGGCGGTGCGGCTGGCGGGCGGATACTACTTCGGCCCGACCAAACGCCGTCGCCGCTAGTCACCGATCGCCATGCCCGCGCGGGATTTCGCTGCGAAGATCATTCCGTGGGAAGGACTGCCGGCCTGGCGCGAGGCGGTGCGCGCCGCCAAACAGACGCTGGTGGCGACCAATGGCTGCTTCGATCTCCTGCACCGAGGGCACGTCAACTACCTCCAGGCCGCCCGCAAGTTGGGCGACGTTTTGCTCGTGGGGTTGAACAGCGACGCCTCCGTGCGGCAGATCAAGGGGCCGGAGCGGCCGGTGAACAGCGAAGAGGATCGGGCTGCCGTCCTCGCGGCCCTGGAAAGCGTGGACGCCGTCTGCATCTTTCCCGATCCGACGGCTCTGGGCTTCCTGGCGGTGGCCCGGCCGGAGGTTTACGTCAAGGGCGGTGACTACACGCTGGATACCATCAACCAGGAGGAACGTCGCCTGATCGAACGGGCCGGGGGCCGGGTGGTCGTCATTGGGGGCGTGCCGGGCCGTTCGACCACGGCCCTGCTGGAAAGAATGAAGAAAGGCAAGTCATGAAAACATTCGTCGGATGCGCAGTCGCTGCGGTCATGGTGGTGGCCGGCTGCGGGCAAAAGGGCGGCAAACCCGCCGAATCCACCAACACGACCTCGAGCGGCAATCCGGTGACGGCACCGGTCGATTACCTCGGGGCCGTCGCCAAAGGACAGCAAAAGAGCCAGGCCACGACCGCGCTGTTGAGCCTGAATCAGGCCATCAAGATGTTTTCGGCGCAGGAAGGCCGCCTGCCCAAGTCGCTGGATGAACTGGTGGGGCCGGA
>DATLZF010000271.1:0-10194 GCA_035574135.1 Candidatus Methylomirabilota bacterium | reverse complement strand
CTGACGAGGCACTCGCAGCTCCGGGATGTCCACTTCGCCCGGGAACGTGTAGTCCCGCGCCCGCTCCCGCCCGAAGGCTTTGACCAGGCGATCCTCGCCCGAGTGAAAGGTGATGACCGCCAGGCGGCCGCCGGGCTTCAGAATCGAGCAAGCTGCCGCCAGTCCGCGTTCGAGAGAACGCAGCTCGTCGTTCACCGTCATGCGCAGTGCCTGAAACACACGCGTAGCCGGGTGCCGTTTGTTGCCCCGTCGCGGAACCACCCGTTCGATCAGCGCGGCCAACTGCGCCGTCGTTTCGATTCGTCCCGCGCGGCGACGTTCCACCATCGCCCGGGCGATCCGCCGGCTTTGCGGTTCGCCCCCCAATTCCCAAAATATCCGTGCCAGATCCGCCTCTGCCCACTCGTTGACGACGTGAGCGGCCGTCATCGTCTGGCGCCGATCCATCCGCATGTCGAGCGGGCCCTCGGCCTGAAAGCTGAACCCGCGCTCCGGCTCGTCGAGCTGGGGCGAACTCACGCCCAAGTCCAGCAGGACGCCATCACAACTGGCCGGAGGCAGCCACTCTGCCAGGTCGGCGTAATTGCCCAATCGCAACTCGAATCGTCCCGGAAACGCCGCCGCCAAGCGCATTCGGCTCGCTTCCAGGGCCGCTCCGTCGCGGTCGCAGCCCAACAGCCGGCCGTCGGGCGCGCTCGCAGCCAGGATCAGTGCCGCGTGGCCGCCGCCCCCAATGGTGCCATCGACGTACCGTCCACCGGGCCGGGGCGCCAGGGCGGCCAGCACCTCGGCAGGCATGACCGGTTTGTGAACGAAGTCGGGCACTGTTCATCGAGTCGGCCTCACGTCCGCGTGACATGCAAGGTTCGCTCCGCCACGCGGGACCAGATCGGCACCACGTTTTTCGTGGCCGCCGAAGCTGACTTGCCCGGCGTCTTTGGGCCGGGTGGCTCGCCCGCTACCGACGGCACCACTTCCAAGTCCGCGTCTGAAAGGTCGTTTCGAACCACTCTTACCGATTCGAGCAAGAGTTCGCCTTGCATTGGGCTCAAGGTTCGGGTCGCCGGCTTCCGCCGACGAAAAAGGTTCCAAATGGAAAAACCCTGTCTCTCGCCCGCAGCGGGCCTTGCGGGCAATTGCGGCGCGAGCCGTGGCGCCGGCAGCCCGGTTTGTTCCCGGCGGCTCGCCGGGACAGTCGGAGACTCCGGCCGACTGGCCTTGCTGTCTGCCCACCGGGAGGGTGCTTTCAGGGGTGCCGCTGAGGTCGGCTCTGCGCCGAAGCGGGGCAGCAGATACTGCTGCCGCAGTCGGTAAGGGCTGCGGCGATTGCGCGCAGTCTTCAGACTTCGACCGACCAAAAGCAGTTGCATCAAGCCCATGGTGCTCTCTTCTTAAATGAGTTTGAACGCCTCGGGTGCCAACGCGTCCACCGCCGGCCGACTGGCTTCGTGCCGGCTGGGACTCCAAATCTGAAATCGATCGAACATTCCGGTCATCACTGCCTCTTTCTCGATACCGGCTGCTCGTGCCATGTTCTCCGGCAAGGTGATCCGGCCGGCCTTGTCGCAAGTGACGGTGTCTGACTTTTCCCCGAGGAACCGGCGCAGAGCCTCGGCTTTCGGATCCCCGAAGGGCATCGCGGTCAGCTTGTCCACGAGCGCGCGCGCGACCTTCGGAGGCAGAGCCAGCAGGCAGGCATCCGGCTGCCCGCCGTTGGGCCAGAGTATCAGCATGAACTCCGTTTCGCCCTGCCCCTGCCGCCATTTTGCCGGGATCTGAACTCTCCGCTTCTCATCCACGCCATGGCGATAGGACGAGTTGTAGAAAGGTTCACTGGCACCGTTTTCGGCCATTCGGAGCGTGGAGCTTACGCTATTTTGCCCCACAACGCCCCTCTTTATCCCACTTTAATCCTCAAAGCGTCAATCTTAATCCTCTCCGTAGTTTCCGTGTCGCCTCCATTGCCACTCCTCAATGCGCCGTCGCGGTGCCCGGTTCGTGCAGAGATCGCTCCAATTCGTTGCGGTCTGATCGGAACTGGCCGGCTCGAGCAGGGATCACCGTCCGAACGGATGCGATCCTTTCCCGAAGCTGCCTTGCCCGAGACGCCGCGAGCCGGATGCGGCGGTCGGGAAGGCGCCGGTCCCGTTGGCCTTCAAATGCGCCTCGCCCAACCCCCTCCGATCGGCCGTGCCCCGTGCCACTGCCGGTGTGGAGTTCAATCCGGTTCGGTTGGGCCGGGACGTTCGTGCCGCCGGGCATCATTGGCTTCGACCTGGTGCCTGCAGAGTGCGGATGCGCCGCACCATGGCTCGGCCGGAGCCGGTGCACATCATCTTCCTTCAGTCCATCCTCTCTTTGGCGTGGAGTTCATGGCTGGAATCCGGGTAGATCGGGCCGTGCGCAGCGCCGATTTTCATTTCGATTTGCCGCCCGAACTGGTCGCGCAGGTGCCCGCGCCGGAGCGTGACCAATCCCGGCTGCTCGTGCTCACCCGAAACACGGGAGCAGTCGCGCATCGTGCCTTTGGTGATCTGCCCGGCCAGCTTTGCCCTGGCGACTTGCTGGTGCTCAACGATTCCAAGGTCATTCCCGCCCGGCTGCGCGCTCGAAACGTAAGAACGGGAGGTGAGTTCGAGCTGTTGTTGCTCGCCGAAGAGTTGCCAAACGAATGGTGGTGCCTGGTCCGGCCCGGCAAGCGCGCCGGCGTGGGCACCGAAATGATCCTGCACGATCGCACGGGAGGGCGGACGGCTGTCACGGCGGCCGTGACGGGCATCAACGCCGAGGGGCACCGGCGAATGCGATTTGCCGGTACACCGGACATTCTCCGGGAGCTCGATCGCATCGGCGAAGTGCCCCTGCCGCCCTACATCAAGCGGGATCACCCCGCGGAGTCGATTGCCGATCTCGACCGCTATCAGACAGTTTACGCGCGAGTGGCCGGGTCCGTTGCGGCACCCACGGCGGGGCTCCACTTCACGCCGGCAGTGCTGGAGGCGATCCGGGCGCGCGGCGTGCACATTGCCCACGTGACGCTTCATGTGGGGCTGGGGACATTCGCTCCGGTGAAGACCGATCAGGTTCACGAGCACGTCATGCACGAGGAGCGGTTCGCCCTGCCGGCCGAAACCGTCGCCGCCATTGCCGAGGCTCGGCGGTGCGGTCGTCGCGTCATCGCCGTGGGAACAACGACGGTCCGCGTCCTGGAAACCGTGGCGGCGGAAACCGGTGGTGCGCTGCGAGCCGGCAGCGGTGCAACGCGCATCTTCATTTATCCGCCCTATCGCTTCCGCGTCGTCGATGCGCTGCTCACCAACTTTCATCTTCCGTGTTCCACGTTGCTGATGCTGGTGAGCGCGTTTGCCGCGCCCGGGGAGATGCGCGGGCGCGAACTCATTCTTTCGGCCTACGCCGAGGCCATCCGCGAACGCTACCGCTTTTTCAGTTACGGCGACGCCATGTTCATCGAATGAAATCGAGCGTCTTCATTCGCCCCGCCTCTGCGCGCCCCTTCGTCGTGATGAACATGGCGATGACGGCCGACGGCAAGATTGCCTCGGCCAATCGCGCGGTGTCCACTTTTGGCAGCCGGCGGGATCTCGAGCATCTGTATGAACTGCGCGCGACCGCGGACGCCGTCATGGCCGGCGCGCGCACGCTCGATCTCAACCCGGTTCTGCTTGGCCCCGGCGGCGAACGCTTCAAAAGGATGCGGCTCAAAAACGGTCTGAGCGAGTACGGTCTGCGCGTTGTCGTGAGCGGCTCGGGCAGCATCCGACCGGACGCGGCCATCTTCCAAAAACGGTTTTCGCCCATCATCCTCCTCACCACCGGGAGGGCGAGCCGCGCGACCCGGGAGCGATTGGGTTGCATGGTTGACGAAGTGGTGGTGTGCGGTCGGCGCGAAATCGATTTTGGTTTCGCCCTTCGCTGGCTGCGGGAGAGGTGGAACGTCCAACGACTCCTTTGCGAGGGAGGCGGTGAGCTCAACGCCGCGCTCTTCCGAGCCGGGCTCGTCGATGAGCTCCACCTCACGCTCTGCCCGCTGATTTTCGGCGGGCGGCGCGCCCCGACGATTGCCGAGGGCACCGGGTGGGCGCGGTTGGCCGACGCCGCGCAACTGACGCTGACGCGAGTGGTGCGGGTTCGGGATGAACTGTTCCTCACTTACCGGCGGGTGGGGGCCGAAAGGTGATTCGCCGGCCGGCGCTTTTTTATTGGGCAGTTTGGCGTGCGGCTCCTAGTCTGGCGGCGCTGCGCATGAAGGGCCCGCGCATCAACGCGATCAACGATCGGCTGCAAGGCCTGGGGCAGTTTGCGCTCCTGGGGGCCGAAGTCATCGCGTCATTGGTATCCCGTCGGTTGCCGTGGCGGCAATGGTTGGAGCAGACCTACCTTCTCGGCGTCAAATCGCGGTCGGTCGTCCTCATTACCGGGGCGTTCACCGGCATGGTGCTGGCGGCGCAAACGTATTTTCAGTTCCACAAGGTCAAGCTCGACAACGCCACCCTGGCCGTCGTGAGCGTGGCCATGGCCAAGGAACTGGGCCCGGTCCTGTCCGGCTTGATGGTGGCGGGCCGTGTTGGTGCCGCGTTGGCGGCCGAACTGGGCACCATGCGCGTGACCGAGCAGATTGACGCGCTGCGTACGCTGGCTACCGATCCGGTGGGCCATCTGGTCGTGCCCCGCGTTCTCGCCACGCTTGTCGCCCTGCCGTTGCTCACCGTCGAGGCCATCGTGGTGGCGATCGGTTCCGGTTATGCGCTCGGCGTGTTTTTCCTCGGCGTGCACCCGGCCTACTCGTGGAACACAATGATCAACTACACCGGCCCGGAGGATCCCATCACCGGCGTTCTGAAGGCGCTGATCTTCGGGGCGATGGTCGGGTGGATCAGTTGTTACAAGGGGCTGCATTGCGCCGAGGGTGCCGAGGGAGTGGGCCGGGCCACGACGGAAGCGGTGGTTTATTCCTCCGTTTCCATTCTCATCAGCAACCTCTTTCTCACCCTGTTGCTCAACCGGATCCTGGCCAACACATGATCCAAGTCCGTCAGTTGCAGAAGAGCTTCGGTCGTAAAACCGTCCTGGCCGGCGTCAATCTGGAGGTCGAACGAGGCGAAACGGTCGTGATCATCGGCGCCAGCGGCGGCGGCAAGAGCGTGTTGCTCAAACTCATCATCGGCCTGCTCAAGCCCGATGCGGGCGAAGTCCGCATCGAGGGCGAAAACATCGTTCCGCTAAGTGAACGGCGGCTTCTCCAGGTGCGTCACCGTTTCGGCATGCTCTTTCAGACCGCCGCCCTGTTCGACTCTCTGACCGTGCGCGAGAACGTGGCCTTTGCCCTGCACCGCGAGCGGCGCTGGACCCCGGCTGAAATCGACCGCAAGGTCCGCGAGGCCCTCGAAATGGTGGACCTGCCGGGCACCGAAGACCTCAAGCCTTCCGAACTCTCCGGCGGCATGCGCAAACGGGTGGGGCTGGCGCGTGCCCTGGTGTACCGCCCCGAGATCATCCTCTATGATGAGCCCACCACGGGATTGGATCCGGTAATGGCGGACAGCATTGACCGGTTGATCATCCGGGTTTCCGAATCGCTCGGCGTCACCTCCGTGGCTGTGACGCACGACATGCGTAGCGCCGGCCGCATTGGGAGGCGGATTCTGATGCTTCATCAGGGTCTCATTCGCGCCTCGGGCACGCCGCGTGAAATCTTCAACTCTGCCGATCCCGTCGTGCGCCGGTTTGTCACTGGCGTGGCGGAAGGTGCCACCGAGGCGCCGCCGGCCGCCTTCCCCTCCGCCTCATGAACGAAGCGCGCCTGGCTCCCAAGGTCGGACTGTTCTTTCTCCTGGGCCTCATCCTGCTCGGGGTGATGTTGCTGATTTTCAGCAAGGGTCTCGGCCCGGGTGTGCGCACCTACGAAATCCGGCTTCGCGCTCCCTCGGTGGCCGGCCTCACGCCCCGCTCGGATGTCCTCCTCGCCGGCGTGCGGATCGGCAAGGTGGTGAGTGCTGATGTCGCCGAGGACGGCCGCACCGTGGTCATCCGGCTGAAGCTCGAACGGCGCCATCCGGTTCACGCCGACGCCCGCTTCGTCATCGAGCAGATCGGATTTCTCGGCGACCAATACGTGGCGGTGTATCCCCAGGGCAATCAGGCTCCCGTGCTGCGCGAGGGGGATGAGGTCCGTTGCGAGGAGCCATTCAACCTCCAGGAAATCATCCGCTCGACCGCCGGTCTGGCGCTCCGTTTCGATGGCGCCGTCTCCAATCTCAACGGCATGATCCGGCGTCTGGACCTGATGCTCTTCAGCGAGCAGAATCTCACCAACTTCGCGTCCACCCTGGCGAACTTCCGTCAGGCGTCCGAAGAAGTGGAAGCCACCGTTTCCTCCGCCCGGCAGTTGCTCGCCAGCAACGCCGCGCCGGTCACGGCCACCGTCAGCAACCTCATGAGCTTTTCCGCCGAACTGAACCGGATCGCCCGCGAGTTCCACGCCACCGTGGCGACAAACCGCGAGGCGCTGACCGCCGCCCTGGAAAACTTCGAGACGACCTCCCGCCTCCTCACCAACATCGTCCACGACCTCGAAGCCGGCCGGGGCGTGGCTGGCAGCCTGTTGCGGGACGTGGCGTTGCAGCAGCACCTGCGCGAGGCCATTGCGAACCTCGACGTGGCCGCCAGCAACATCGCCAATTACGGACTCCTCTATCGCCCGCGCAAAGCTCCGCCCGCGCGGCGGTGAAAGGCGGGCAGCCATCCCGGCTCCGAGCTTTCGCGCCCTGGGTCGTCGCGGCCGGGCTTGGGAGGGGGAAACGGGCGCGGGGATCAAGCCAATGGAGCCGTCGCTTCGATTCATTCGTGATTCCTTACCGCCGGGTTCCGGTTTAGAACGGCCGGGATGATCGATGACACGATTGCCGCGATTGCGACGCCGCTGGGCGAGGGCGGGCTGGCGGTGATCCGCCTTTCCGGCCCGGCGGCGCTGGCTGTGGCGGACCGTTGCTTCGTGCCGGTGGGGCGCCACTCGTTCCGGCCCTCGGTCGCTCCCACGCACACCATTCACTACGGCCGGATCGAGCGCGCCGGCCAGCGGGTGGACGAGGTGTTGGTGGCGGTCATGCGTGCTCCGCGCACCTTCACGCGCGAGGATGTGGTCGAGATCACCTGTCACGGCGGGTTGCTGGCGGCCAAGCTCGTGCTGGAGGCGGTGCTGGAGCAGGGAGCGCGGCTGGCGTTGCCGGGCGAATTCACGCGCCGGGCTTTTCTCAACGGGCGTCTCGACCTGGCCCAGGCCGAGGCCGTGGCGGATCTGATCCATGCGCGGTCGGAACTGGCGCTGGCCGCCGCCAATGAACAGCTCGCGGGCAAACTTTCGCAGCGGATCAACCGACTGCGGGATGATTTGATGACCGCCCTGGCGCACGTCGAGGCGCATATCGATTTCCCGGATGAAGACATTGCGCCCGACACGCGGCAGGCGCTGGTGGCGCGTCTGGCCGCGGCGCTGGATTTTCTCGATCAGCTCCTGCGCACGGCGACCGAGGGGCAGATTCTTCGCCGCGGCATCCGGGCCGCGATTGTCGGCCGGCCGAACGTGGGCAAATCCTCCCTGCTCAACCAACTCTTGGGCCGTGACCGCGCCATCGTCTCGCCCATCGCCGGCACGACGCGGGATACCATCGAGGAGACGGCGAGCGTGCGGGGCCTGCCGGTGGTGTTCATCGACACGGCGGGGTTGCGGGAGGCGAGTGACGCCATCGAAAGCGAGGGCATCCGGCGCAGCCACGAGTCACTCGCTCGCGCGGAACTCGTCCTGCATGTCCTCGATGCCTCCCAGCCCCTCACCGAGGCGGACGCGGACTTCCTCAAGAAATGTGAGGGGCGGAAGCGGATTCTCGTGCTGAACAAGGCGGACCTTCCGCGCCGGATGGAACTGCCGGCGCATGACGCGGCGGCCGTCGTCAGTGTCAGTTGCCTCAGCGGGGCGGGGCTGGAGGCGTTGAAGGACGCAATCCAGGCAGCGGTGTGGTCGGGGGGAATCCGGGCGGAGATGCTCGAGGTGATGATCAACTCGCGGCACCAGGATGCGCTGCGGCGCGCGCGCGAGGCGCTGGAGGCCGCACTCGGAGCGTTGCGGGGAGATCTGACGCTGGAGTTGATCGCGCTGGACCTGCGGCAGGCAGCCAACGCCGTCGGGGAAGTTGTCGGCAAGACGACGACGGAAGACCTGCTGGATTCGATCTTCAGCCAGTTCTGCCTCGGCAAGTGAGCGGCCGGCGCGGAGGGCGGCTGTTTACTCGATGACCGAGAGGTATCCGCCCGAGCGTTGGCGGAAGTCGCCCGTATTGATGTCGCCGTTGTCGATGATGGTGTCGATGCGGCTCATCTGGTCGGGGTTGACGCCGGGTTGATATACGGAGACGGCGGCCGTGATGCCGAATACCAAGTAATCCCAGTCCCAAGAGCCGCGGATGGGCGTGGGACTGGCCCAAGGAAAATCCGACAGGTAGGGGGTCATCTCGGGAGGGAAAACGCCCGGCCACTTGTCCGGGGGGTACGAGTTTCTTTCGTGGTTGTAGAGGATGAAGGCTTCCCTGGCCACGCGCAGGTCTGAGATGAAGGCTGTGTTGGCGGCGTGCTCGCGGGCCCGGACGGCGTGCGGAATGGCCAGCGCGGCGAGAACGCCAATGACGCCCACCGCCACCAGAAGCTCGATCAGGGTAAAGCCGCGGTTGGCTCGCGGTCCGGCGTACAACATTTGCATACGATTTGGTCATCGGAACTTTTTCACTCGGACCCAATGCTCCAACGGGACGGGATCGCAGTTGCCGTTTTGCGCGACGCCAGGGCCGAGTCAAGGGAATCGACGAGGTGGTGCGGAGCGCCGCCTTCCAAATCGACCGCTGGGGGGATGTTCGCCCGTTCGAGGTGTCGAACCGGCACTCGACGTTCGCGCATTCCCGGCTGACGGCTGCGTTCAATCGCCGGAAAAGGGGGCTTGTGGAACAGGCGGTCACGGCGAAGGACAAGTCCGCTGCCCCCTGAGGCAGGGCGCGGCGGCTTCGCCGTCACCGCCGGTTTCGATCGCACCTGGCAGGGTTGGGCGTTGCCAGCGGTGGACACTTTCTGTAAGAGGAGAGCCATTCATGAGCAACCCGGCTGCCCCGAAAGTGGACATGCACAGCGAGGCGTTCCTGCATTCGCTGATGCGGCGGCAACTGGCCCTCTCCATTGGCTGCGCCGTGGCGTTCCTCGGCGCGCTGCTGGGCCTGCCGCTGCTGAATTACTTTTTCCCCGATCTGATGGCCACGCGCGTTTTCGGCTTCACGCTGGCGTGGCTGACCCTGGGCGTGCTGTTCTTTCCGTTCGTTTGGCTGATTGCCTGGGTGTTCATCCGCAGATCCATCGCGCTGGAGGAGACCGAGGTGAAGGAAGTGTTCCGCGACGGGGGGGAAGGCTGCGAAGGATGAAAAGCGCCCCAGGTTTGCGGCTGCCTGGTTCCGCGCATCCTTCGCCCCTGTGCCGAACGGTGTAGTCCCATGCAAATCGATCCCTACATCCTCGCTTTCAGCGCCGTCACCGTCATCGTGACAATCTGGATGGGCTTCTGGTCCGCCAGGAAATCCAGGACCGCGTCGGATTTCTTCGTGGCGGGCCGTTCCGTGTCGGTCGGCTGGAATGCGTCGGCCATCTCGGGCGAATACCTCAGCGCCGCCAGCTTCATGGGGGTGGCCGGCATGGTGATGTCCAGCGGCTACGATGCCCTGTGGTATCCGGTCTGTTACGCGTGTGGTTATCTGTTCCTGCTTCTGTTCATCGCCGGACCACTGCGAAGGTTCGGCGCCTACACGATTCCGGACTTCGCTGAGGGCCGGTTCGATTCGCCATTGTTCCGCAAGATCGCCGTGGTCTTCGTGCTCTTCATCGGGTTCTTTTACACGATGCCGCAGATGAAGGGCGCGGGCACGACGCTGGCTTACATTTTCCAAGACATTGAATGGGGCTTGAACGCGCAGGGGGAGATGGTCAAGGGCCTGCCCTATTGGGTGGGCGTGGTGTTGGTGGGCGCGGTCATCACGCTCAACGTGGCGCTCGGTGGCATGAAAGGCATCACGTTGGTGCAGGCGTTTCAATATTGGCTGAAGATGTTTGCCATCTCGGTGCCCATCTGTGTGCTCATGGCGGTGT
>DATLZF010000270.1:0-6610 GCA_035574135.1 Candidatus Methylomirabilota bacterium | reverse complement strand
GATGCCCGCCCGACCCGCGGCGACTTTGGCCTTGTCGGAGCGCGCGTCATCGCTCCGGGCGATCCCTTCCGCTCCGTCCTGTTTTACCGCATCAGCACCGAGGGCGTGGGCCACATGCCGCCCATTGGCCCGCGTCTGGTGGATGTCGGCGGCGTGCGACTGCTGGGAGACTGGATTCGCTCTCTGCCGGCGGCGGCCCCGGGGGGCGCGGCGGCCGCGGAGGCGGAGGCGTTGTGTCGGGGCATTCACGCAGGGCTGCAACAGTGCTCCGGCGACACGCGCGCCGAGGTCATCACGGCGCTGTTGAGCACCGTCAACGGCGCCCTCGCGCTCGCCGATCGACTGCGGGCGGCCGACGCGGCGGCGTTCGCGGCCGAGGTCGTGGCCCGCGCGGTGGTGCACACCAACGCCATCGTGCGCGATCTCTTCCAGCCGTGGCTGGCGCCGGAGCAGCGACGCCGCACCCTCGGGACGGAGCCCGAGGCGCAATCCATCCTCGCGCTCCGGGGCGACGCCGCGCGCGGCCGGTCGGTGTTTCACGGTGTGGCCCAGTGCGGCCGCTGCCATCGTCACGGCAGCGAGGGGCGCGCGTTTGGGCCCTCCCTGGAGGACCTCGGTCGGAAGTATTCGCCCGCGCAAATCCTCGAACACATCCTGGCCCCATCGCGGGTCATCGCCCCGGAGTTTCGCACCACGGTCGTGACACTGCGCGACGGGACCGAGATCAGCGGGTTTGTGGTGCGGCGGTGGGCCGACGGTTTCCTGCTCCGCGACGAAAATCTGGGCGAGCATCGAATCAAGTCGGGCGACGTGAAGGAGTCGCACGAGTCGGCGTTGTCGGCCATGCCAGAGGGGTTGCTGGCTCCGCTTACCGCCCAGGAGGCGGCGGATTTGATTGCATTTCTGGCCGCGCCGGGCACAACCCCTCCCTGAACGATCTCATCCTATGAAACTCGGCTTCGTCTCCGCCATCCTGCCCGAATTGTCCCTCGAAGAAGTGCTTGCGTTCGCCCGGCGTGAATCGTTCGCCTGTGTCGAGGCGATGTGCTGGCCGCCAGGTCGGGCCGAGCGGAAGTACGCCGGCATCACCCACGTTGACGTCACGACCCTCACGCCGGCTCGCGCCGACGAGATCAACGAACTGTGCGCCCGCTACGGCATCAGCCTGACCGCGCTCGGATATTACCCGAATCCTTTGGATCCCGACCCCGCGGTTGCCCGCGCCGCGGTCAACCACTTGAAAAAGGTGATTGTGGCCGCGCAACGGCTGGGCCTGGGGCTGGTGAACACCTTCCTGGGCCGGGACTGGACCAGGACCGTGGATGAAAACTGGCCGCGCTTCCTCAAGACGTGGCGGCCGTTGATCCGCTTTGCCGAGGATCACGGCATCCGCATTGGTATTGAGAACTGTCCCATGCTCTTCACCCGCGACGAATGGCCGGGCGGCAAGAACCTGATGACCACTCCCGTCATCTGGCGACGCGCGTTCCATGACATCCCGTCCGACCATTTCGGCCTGAATTACGACCCCTCCCACTTCGTGCTGCAGCAGATGGATCCGGCCTCCCCCCTGCAGGAGTTTCAGGACAAGATTTTCCACCTCCATGCCAAGGACGTGAAGCTGCGCCGGGATCGCCTGCGCGAGGTCGGCATCTTTGCGCCGCCGCTGGAGTGGCATCAGCCGCGCATCCCGGGCTACGGCGAGATGGATTGGGCGAAGTTTCTTGGCGCCCTGATGGAGACGCGTTATCGCGGCCCGGTCTGCATCGAGGTGGAAGACGACACCTTTGGCAAGACGCTCGAGGGCCGGCAGCAGGCGGTGCGGGTGGCGGGCAACGTTCTGCGCCCGTTCCTATCCAATGGCTGATGGCGCGGCCGCGGGTGCCCTGGTGTATGAGTCCCATCGAGCACTTCATTCATTGCCCGCGTTGTGGCGTCAGGCTGACCCCGCGTTGCCAGCCCAACTCCATTCAGTGCGCCGCCTGTGGGCTGTTGCTCTTCTTCAATCCCACCGTGGCGGTGGCGGGCTTGATCCGGGGCGGCGACCAGCGGCTGCTTTTCCTCCGTCGCGCCAAGGAACCGGCCAAGGGCAAGCTGGCCGTGCCGGGGGGCTTCGTGGACTTTGGGGAGACCGCCGAGGCCGCGCTCGCGCGCGAGACGCGCGAAGAGGTCGGCCTCGAACCGGCCGGGCTGCGGTTTTTCTGCTCTCACGTGAACAGCTACGCCTACCAGGGTGTGACCTATCCCGTGCTCGACCTGTTCTTTATTGCCCGCGTTGCGCCCGACGCCCGCCCGCTCGCCCTGGACGGCGTGGCCGACGTCTGTTGGCTCGATCCCATGCAACTGGATCTGGACGAGATTGCCTTCCCGTCCATCCGCCGCGCCATCGAGCAGTATCGCGAAGTCCTCGGCGCAACCGATCAGTGACACGAAGGCCCCCATGCCTCCGATTCGCGATGCACCTGATGCCGGTGCCACCGGTGGTGCCCGTGGGTTGGGGGCAAGCCAACGCAGTCCACGCTTCAGCCGCGGTGGCGGCGTCGGTTGTGATCCGCCGCCTGTCCGCCGCTTCAACCACCTTTTTCAGATGAAACCTTTGTGCAATCTCTTCCTCGGTGGCGCGCTGCTCGCCACCACGCTGTACTCAGGCCCAAGCGCCCGTGCCGCGGGGGCCGCCGCGAGTCCGCGCCCCCTCGCCGAGGCCGCCGCGTCGGTCGAGGTGCCGCCGGGCTTCCGCGTCACGCTTTTTGCCGGGGAACCGGACGTGCGCCAGCCCATCGGGATGGCGTTCGACGAACGCGGCCGGCTCTGGGTCGCCGAATGCCACACCTACTCCGACGCCAGGGTGAACTTCGATCTGACCCAGACCGACCGCGTGGTGATTCTCGAGGATACCGACCACGACGGGCGGATGGACCGGCGGAAGCTGTTCTGGGAGGGCGCGCGGCAATTAACGAGCGTCGAGGTGGGCTTCGGCGGCGTGTGGGTGTTGTGTGCGCCGCAAATGTTGTTCATCCCTGATCGCAACGGCGACGACGTGCCCGATGGCGCGCCGGAAGTGGTCCTCGACGGTTGGGATGCCGGCCCGGTGCGCCACAACATTGTCAACGGCCTGAAGTGGGGACCGGACGGCTGGCTCTACGGTCGGCAGGGCATTCAGGGAGCGTCGCTCGTCGGGCCGCCGGGCACGCCGGAGGCCGAGCGCACTCGCGTCAATGCCGCCATCTGGCGAGTGCATCCGGTCACCCGTCGGTTCGAGGTGGTGTGTCAGGGCACCACCAATCCGTGGGGCCACGACTGGGACGAGCACGGCGAACTGTTCTTCATCAACACCGTCATCGGCCATCTCTGGCATGGCATCCCGGGCGCGTACTTCAAGCGGATGTATGGCGAGCATCCCAACCCCTACCTCTATGAGCTCATTGACCAGCACGCGGACCATTACCACTGGGATACGGGCAAGACGTGGATGGACTCGCGCACGGTGACGGGGCTTACCGACACACTTGGGGGCGGCCACGCCCACAGCGGGATGCTGATTTATCTCGGCACGAACTGGCCCGCCCGCTTCCGGAACGGGGTGCTCACGGTGAATCTCCACGGCCACCGTCTGAATCATGACCGCCTCGAACGCCGCGGCGCCGGTTACACGGCCCGCCACGAGCCGGACCCGGTGCGCTTCCGCGATCCGTGGTTTCGCGGGGTGGAACTTGGCTATGGACCCGACGGCGGGGTGTACGTGCTCGACTGGTCGGACACCGGCGAGTGCCACGAGAACGATGCCGACGGCGTGCATCGCGAAACGGGACGGATCTACAAAATCATCCACGGGGAACCAGCCCGGGTCGGCGGCGGCGACCTGCGGTCGGCGAGCGATGCAGAGCTGGTAAGGCTTCAGTTCGAGGCCAACGAATGGTTCGTGCGCCAGGCGCGGCGGCTGTTGCAGGAGCGCGCCGCCTCCGGCCGCGATTTGCGCGCGGCGCACGGGGAACTCCGGGCGCGTTTCGAGGCGGAAACCGACGTGGCGAAGAAACTCCGGGCCCTGTGGGCGCTCCACGTCACGGGCGGGGCGGACGCCGCCTGGCTGACGGCGCGACTGAATCATCCTTCCGATCACGTCCGCGCGTGGGCGGTGCGTTTGCTCACGGGCGAGGGCAAATCGCAGGCCGGCCTGGCCTGGCACCTGGCGGCGATGGCCTCACGGGAGACCTCCGCCCTGGTCCGGCTTCACCTGGCCTCCGCCTTGCAGCGCTTGCCGGTCGAGCAACGGCACGCGCTGGCGGCCGCCCTGTTGAAACATGGCGAGGATGCACAGGACCCCAACCAGCCTCTGATGGTCTGGTATGGCGTCGAGCCCCTCGTGGCGCGCGATCCGGCCGGCGTGGTGCCGCTGGCCCTGGAAAGCCGCATCCCGACGGTGCGCCGCCTGATCGTGCGGCGGTTGAGCGCCGGGATGGAGAAGTTTGCGGGGCCGCTCGAGGAACTGCTGCGCCGGGCCGCGGCCGCTCCCGAGCCGGTGCTGCTCGACACGTTGCAGGGCGTGGCCGAAGGGTTGCGCGGACGCCGGCGGGCTCCCAAGCCGGGCGGCTGGGATGCGGTGGAAGCCGCGGCCGGCCGCTCGGATCATCCCCCGCTCAAAGAGCGACTGCGGGAGCTTCAGGTGGTGTTCGGCGACGGCCGGGCGTTGGAGGAAGTGCGGCAGATCGCGCGGGACACGAGAGCGGACGGGGAAACGCGTCGCGCCGCCCTGCGGCAGTTGATCGAGGCCCGCCCGCCGGACCTGCTCTCCTTGCTGAAGGAGTTGATCCGGGATCGCGTGACTGCCGGCGTGGCGGCGCGCGGGTTGACGCACCTGGACGATCCCGAGGTGCCGCCGCTGCTGATCCGGCACTTGAACTACCTGAGCGGCGAGGACCGGGCGGCGGCCATCCTTGGCATGGCGGCACGGGCTTCCTATGCGAGCGCGTTGCTCGACGCCCTGGAAGAGGGCAAGGTGCCGCGGGCCGAGGTGACGGCGTTGCACGCGCGGCAGATGCGCAGCCTCGCCGTGCCGGCCCTGGACGAGAAGCTGGGCCGGGTGTGGGGAGAAGTGCGTGCCACGGAAGCGGAGAAACGCCGGGCCATCGAGCGGTGGCGGGCGGGGCTCACGCCGTCGGCGTTGCGCGAGGCGGATCTGCCGGCGGGGCGCGCGCTGTTCCAGCACATGTGCGCCTCGTGCCACAAGCTTTTCGGCGAAGGGGGCGCCCTCGGGCCGGATCTGACCGGTTCGGGCCGTATGCAGATCGATTACCTGCTGGAGAATCTGGTGGATCCGAACGCGGTGGTGCCGGCCGATTTCCGGATGTCCGTCGTGGAGTTGCATGACGGGCGGGTGTTGAACGGAGTGATCGTGGCGCGGACGGAGCGGGAACTAACCTTGCAGACGCCGACGGAGCGGATGGTTCTGCCGCGGTCGGAGTGGAAGGCGGTGCAGCCCTCCGCGCTCTCGTTGATGCCGGAGGGGCTGCTCGATCCGCTCACGCAAACGCAGGTGCGCGATCTGGTGGCCTACTTGATGTCGCCGCGCCAGGTGCCGCTGCCGAAAGCGGCGGAGTGACGCGACGCTTCAAACGGACGCGCTGACGGCGGCCTCGGCCGGTCGCGCGGTGGCCATGGAGGTTTGAAAATGCGCGGCCAGGCTGTCGCGGGAGGGCGCCAGGCCTTCGGCTTGCAGCGCGGCGAGGATGCGCTCTTCGGTCATAATGATCCGGTCGCGTTTGTAGAGCAGGTAGTCCGGGCGAACCTCCTCCGGCGTGAGGTTGATGGTGACAAGGTTGGCGCCGGTGCGCAGGCCGCGCCGGTAGCCGCACTGACCATCCGCCAGATTGAGCGCGCTCACGGCGGGGATCACCCAGTCCGGCCGCATGAGACGCAGGATCGCCATGCAGTTCAGCGTTGTGTCCAGGTCGCCCACGGCGGCGCCGGCCAGGGGAGTGGCTTCCCCGGGAATGAACGGGCTGACGCTGCAGCCCCGCAGCGGCAAGGTGCCGGCGAGGTCGAGCGCATCGAGCAGATCGGCGGGCACCTGCCCGGGGATGCCGGCGATGAAGCCGGAACTGACATGCCAGCCGCGCCGGGCCAGCAGCCGGATGTGGCGCAGCCGTTCCTCGAAATGGCCCGGCGCCCGCAGGGCCGAATAGAGCCTCGCGTTGCCGAACTCGAATTTGAGGATGTAAATGGTGGCTCCAGCCGCGCGTAACTCGGCGTAGAGCGGCTCGGTCAGCGTGCCCAGGCAAACGGACAGTCCCAGGGGCGTCTCCCTCCGCAGCGTGCGGAGCAGGGGCAACACGATCTCGCGCACGGCCACCGGATCCTCCCCGGCCTGGAGGTTGAGGTCGGTGATGCTCGCGGGGCGGTGATGGATGATCTGCTCTGCCAGTTGGTCGTGCCGGGCACGGTAACGGCTCAGCGCCCGGTTGTCCCGGCGCATGCCGCAATAGGCGCAGTTCTCGCGACAAAAGTTCGAGACCTCGATTACTCCGCGAACGAAGACGCGACGACCAAACTGTTCGGCCGCGGTGACTGCCGCCTGGTCATGCAACGCGGCCTGGGCGGCTCCTCTGGCGAGCAG
>DATLZF010000269.1:0-3643 GCA_035574135.1 Candidatus Methylomirabilota bacterium | reverse complement strand
AGCCGCCGAAGTTGATCTGCGGCAGCCCGGGCGAGCCGGCCGCAAACGCGACCGCCACGCCGGAAAGGAAAAAAGGCTGGTCGTTCAGCAGAATCGTGCCGCCATTGGTGGCCGTGAGGCGAGAGTCGGCCCCTGGATTGAGATAGTTGCCGAGCGCGCGCAGGCCGATGACGCTGCCGGCCCCTGACGACAAGACATGAATTGTCCCGCCGATGAGGTTGGTGACGTGGTCCAGATACAGTTGCCCGCCGTTCAACGCCTGCACGTCCAGCCAGGCGCACGCGCCGCTCGTCAGTTGGCCGAGGCCGGAAAAGTCAGCCACGCTGCCCGCGTCCCGCACCAGCCAGGTGTGGGGCGCGCAACTGTCACCCCGCGCGTAGGAGAGAAGTTTGCTCGCTGTCACCGTCGCGCCGTTGGTGACCACCAGCGCACCGCCGTCGAAGTTCGTGAGGGAGGAAAAGGCCGCAGCCGTCGCGCTGACGGTGATGCCGGCCAGGCGGGTCAGTTGCGCCACCGGCATCTGGCCCTGTGGCCGTAGCGTGATGGCGACGGTGGGGCCGCCCGTGAATTGGGGTGCGGCAATCGTGCCACCGCTGCGGACTTCCAATGAGACGGATCGGGCCGTGGCCAGGGACGTAATGAGGGCCGCCAGGTCCACAACGCTGTTCGTGCCATCGGCCAGGAAGCTGAGCCGCCCTTCGCTGATGGTTTGGAGGTTGCTCAAGTCCGCCATGCCGCCCGCCAGCGCCTTGATGGCCAGCTCCCCGCAACCGTTGCCGGTCACATTCGTCAGCGAGGACAGGTCGAGCACACTGCCGGCCCCGCTGACTTCCCACGTGCTGACGGAGCACCGGCTCTCCTGCTCGTGCCGAAAGAGGTTTGGCAAACGCAGAACTCCGCCATTCCTGACGATGAGGTTGCCCGAGAACAGATTCGTGATGAGCGGCAACTCGAGCGTGGTGCCGCTGACGGTGAGGCCGCTCAGCAGCCGCATCTGGGCGACGGCCAGTTGGCCGCCGGACTCGACCGTCACGGTCACGGTCGGGCCGCCTTCCATGATCGGCATCAGGATGACGCCGCCGTTGCGGACGGTGAAGGATACGCTGCGCGAGGCGGCCAGCGATTCGCGCAGCGCGCTCAGATCCACCACGCTGTTGGTGCCGTCGGCAACGAAGGCCAGGTTGCCGTCACTGAGCGCGGGTAGTTGATTCAGATTCACCCGGCCGCCGGCGGCGGCTTTGATTTCGTGCGTGCCACAGGCTCTCCCCGCGAGATTCGTCAGCGCGGGCAGGTCGAGCAGACTGCCCGCGCCGCGCGCCTCCCAGGTGCTGGCGAAGCATCCGGTCCTGCCGGTGTGACTCCTGAGATGCGGCACCGTCACGACGGCGCCGCCGCTCGCGAGAACGTTACCCGGGGTGAGATTCGTGAGCGCCGAAAAATCCACCGCCATCCCGCTCACGGTGAAGCCGTTCAACTCCCGCATCTGCGCCGCGGGCAAAACGCCGCCGGATTCGAGCGTCACCTGCACCGTCGGCCCGCCATGGAATTCCGGCATTGAAATCACTCCCCCGCTGCGCGCCTCGAAGGACAACGTGCGCGTCGCCTCCGGCGATTCTCCGAGCGCCCCCAGGTCCAGCAAACTGTTCGTGCCGGTGGCGCGGAAGTAAAGCGTGCCCTCCGCGATCGCCGGCAGGTTGCTCAAAATAAACGTGCCGCCCGACGTCGCGGCCAGCGCCAGGCTACCGCAGGCCGGGCCGGCCAGATTCGTCAGCCCCGAGAGGTTCAGCACGCTGCCGACGCCCTCGACTTCCCAAGTGTCCACCTCGCAGCCGGTGCCGTGCTGGTGCGCGGTGAGGTTCGGCGCGTTCACCACCGCCCCGCCCTGCACGGTGATGTTGCCCGTGGTGAGATTCGTGAGCGCGGAGAAATTCACCGCCATCCCGCTCACGGTGAAGCCGTTCAACTCCCGCAATTGCGCCACGTCCATCGTGCCGCCGGATTGCAGGATGACTTTCGTGGTTTGGCCTCCCGGAAACTGGGGCATGGAGATGAGGCCGGCGTTGCGCGCTTCAAACGAATGGAGGCGCGAGGTGCCGAGACTTTCCGACAGCACGCCGAGGTGTACCGAGCTGTTCGTGCCATCGGCCAGGAAGCTGGTGAGACCTTCGTTCAGGGTGACAAGCTGGGGGAGCGACACCGTCCCGCCGTTCAGAGCCTGAATCTGCACCGCAGCGCAGCCTCCGCCCGTGATGCTGACAAGGCCAGAGAAGTCCAGCAGACTGCCAGTGCCGGTTGCCCGCCAGGACACGCCGCCGCAGGACGCGCCCTTGGAATAGGCGACCAGGTTCGGCAGCGAAATGTCCGCTCCGCCGATGACCTCGAAGCCGGAGCCGTTCGCATTGACCGGGCCGGTGGCGGTAAAGGACGTGAGCGCGCCGGTGGCGGAGAGCACGGCGCCGTTGGTCATCCACAACTGACCTTGCACCACGGACGGTCCGGCAACGGCCCGGAACGTCCCGCTTGCGATGACAAGGTGGTTGCTGCATTGCACGCTGCGGATGGTGACACTGGAGCTGACAGTCACGGTCACGTCACCGGCCACCGCGATGATCGCGTCGTCCGCCACGCCGGGCACCTGGTTGGGACTCCAATTGGTCGCGGCATTCCAGTTGCCGCTGGCGGTGTTGGTCCAGGAAATCGTGGCGGCCGGCGCGAAGGGCGTCGCCGCGCCAAGCAAAGCAATCAACATCGCGGCAACGGCGCGACGACGACAGGGGCGACCTCGAGGCGTCCGGGCTTTTACGCCGAACATGGAGCTGCTGATCGGATGAGCGGTCATACTCATGGAGCTATGGTTTGAACAAGCGAAAGAACTTCGTGGGCAACGTCGCGGGCACGACGACCGGATTGGTCCAGCCGCTGGGGGAATTGGTCCAGTCGCCCGCGCTCAGGCTCAGCCGCTCCTGCAACACCCAGTTCGTGCCGCTGGCTGGCGTCCACCAAATCGTGGCCCAGCCGGGCGCGACGTTGGTGATGTAAAGCGTCGGCGCCCCGGGGGTCTGAATGAGCGTCGGCAACGCCCAGAACCCGCCGGTCAGTGAGAACTGTCC
Organism: Candidatus Methylomirabilota bacterium; assembly: GCA_035574135.1. Taxonomy (GTDB): domain Bacteria; phylum Verrucomicrobiota; class Verrucomicrobiia; order Limisphaerales; family DATLZF01; genus DATLZF01. Next base: position 533 of record DATLZF010000269.1, on the reverse strand, counting down.
GCCCGTCATCGGCCCGCCGGCATCCGGCTGGCCGATGGTGCCGCTGACGGTGTACACGCCGCCGGTGCTGGTGCCTCCGCCACCGTCCATCGTGTGCCAGGGGAGGCCGAAGCTCTGGGCGCGAGCGGTTGAGAGTTGAAAGTTGAGGGTTGAGAGCAAGAGCAGCAACTGCAGCGCGGACTTCAGGCCGCTCCGACCAACGAGGCGCCGCTGGCCCAGGCGTGGCCGACGGATTGGAAATAGTTGCGCGTTGAAGCAGAGGGAATGCCGCACTCCAAAGGGCCGCGAGGCTTTGGACCGCGCCCGTCCTCTGGCGCTGTGGAACGGCGGACCCGCAGGCGGGCAACCGGAAAGCGGCAGAAGACTGCCGCACTCCAAGACGCTTCGCGCCGTCGTGCCGTGGCGGTGACTCGGCCGAGCGCCGCCGTTGGGTGCCGGCGAGGGAGTTTGCGGCGGCCTCACGGCCGCCGCTACAGGGACGATGAGCGCGTTCATCGGGCACCTGCCTTCCCCTCCGCCGCCAGCGTGCGGAC
>DATLZF010000268.1:0-4024 GCA_035574135.1 Candidatus Methylomirabilota bacterium | reverse complement strand
TGGAGAAACCCGCGGCCCAGTAGCCCGGGGTCATCCGCCGGTCCTGTGAAGAGACGATGGCTGACGGCGATGAGTCGTCAGCCATTTTTGTCCCCGCCCCGAATGCGCACCTCTGATTTTCTGCCGACATGAGGCCGAGAGCCGAAATGGTGAACGATGTCCGCCCCGGATGGCGCGAGGGCTTCGGGCTTTCGCTGGCCGGATTGCTTCTGCTCGCGGGTTCCTCCGGCAACGCCGCGGTGGTGATCAACGAACTGTCTGCCGCCGCCAGCAGTCGCCAGCTTTCGTGGTCAAGCAACGGTGTCCCCCGCCTTGGTTCCGGTGTCGCCTGGATGGAACCGGGCTTCACCCCGCGCGGATGGTCCCGCGGTCTCCTGCCCGCGGGTTACGGCTTCGGCGGTCTCGCCACGGATCTGACGGAGGCGATGAAGGACAAAGCCCCCTCGCTCTACCTACGGCGGGAGTTCGATCTGACGGCCGCCGAGGCTGCGCACACCGATCCGCTCGTGCTGTGGGTGGATTACAACGACGGCTTCGTGGCCTACCTCAATGGGATCGAAGTCGCCCGCGCTCATTGCGGCCCGACGAACCGCTTCATGTTCGCCCGCCAGCCGGCCTACAACGTCAACACCTCGACCCTGCCCGCGCAGATCGTGCTCGGCCCGGTGAGTGCGTTGCTCAAACCCGGCCGCAACGTGCTGGCCCTCCAGGTGCACAATGCCGATCTGCCGGGCCTGACCAACTGGCCCGAACGCATCACGCTCCATCAACCGACGCCGGAGTTTAAGATCAACGTTGCCCTGCGCACCTCGGGCGCCACGCTGGTGAACCTCCAGGTCGATCGGCACGACTTCGATGCCGCCACTGGTGCCCGGCGCATCCACACTCGAACCAACGGCATGGTGGCGGACACGGTTCTTGGCAGTCCGATGGCCGGGGGTTGGATCGCGAACGCGGCCCCTCCTGTGAGTTCGCCCGACTGGCAGGGCTTGGAGCTGGTGACCGAGGAAGCCGTCGGTGCTGGTCCCGGCGGTAGTGGTGCGCTGCGCATCACCGTGAACCAGTCTGGGCCCAATCAGGCCGCCGCAGTCCACGCGCCCGAGGTCGATCTTGCCCCGGCCTGGCCGGTCGGGGCAGTGGCCTCGAATCATCTGGCCAACACCTACGTGCGCTTCCGCAGCCGGGCGGCGGGCGGCGCCCAGTTCCGGTTACGGATCGATCCGGCGCCGGGGCAGGAAGCCAGCGCGCTGACGGGCTTCCCCCTGATCGCGCCCACGAACGAGGCGCCCGTGACTTTTGCCAACGCCGCCAACGGTGCGCGCACGATGACAATCAACGCTGCCGGCAGCCAGTCCCAGAGCGTGGTGGGCAGCCTGGCAAGCCTGTCGTTGGTGGCCTTCGCCTCGAACGACGTGCGCAACATGAGCTATCGCATCGTCGAGGATGGCGCCGCCGGGGCCGGCTACAACGCCAGCAAGGGCCATTTGCGGGCGGAGATCACCCAGGCGGCCAGTGCGGGCAGCGCCTGGGGCTTCAGCTATGGCAATTTCGGCATCGGCACGTGGACGCCGGGTAGTGTCACCCCTCAGGAGATGGCCTATGCGGAGGTGCAGTTCGCCTGCCGCATTCCGGTGGGCGTTGCGTTTGACGTCTGGGTCGAGCCGGGCAGCGGCGGCTTCTCCAATCGCCTTGATTGGGGCTCCATCACCGGCACCGGCGGCTGGGAAATCGTGCGGCGGAGCTTTGCCGGCCACCCGAACACGGAGCGTTTCCGCCTGGCGCTGAACGCCGCGCGCACGCGCAATGTGAAGTTGTTCTTCCGCGCCAGCGCGGCTCTCGGCGCGGGCACCGTCCTGCAACTCGACGACCTGCAGGTGATCCCATGGCGGCAGTACGAGGTCCGGCTGGCCGATGGGACCAACGGGCACGCAGCGTTCCTGGGCTTCCTCAACGGACAGGGCCGCGTGTCGTTCCGGCCCGCGCTGGAAAAGGTGAGCGACGCCTCCGGTGGCCCGCAGACGCTGACGCTCGACGATTACGAGGTGGTGTATTTCGGCACCAACGCCACCGCGGTCACCCACTACGTGGCCGCCGGACCCGCGGGCGGTCTGTGGGATTATTTCGTCGGCCTCGCCGAGCCGAGCGGCGGCGTGTTTGATCCCGGCTTGCTCGCGGGCGGCGTTATGCCGACGCCGGCCGGTGCGGAGAACGAGTTCGAGAATCCGGAGGAGTTCGTGGACTGGATCGAGCTCTTCAACAACGGCGGGCAGGCGATTGATCTCTCGGGATGGTCCTTGACGGATGACCGCGACAAACCGGGCAAGTGGCGTTTCCCGAGCGGCACGATGCTCGAGGCCGGGGCATACCTGCTGGTGCTCTGCGATGACCGGGAGGAAGCCAATGCCCCGGCCGGCCCGGCCAGTGATCTGCACGCCGGCTTCTCGCTCGACGGCGATGGCGAATACGTTGGGTTGTTCGACGCGCAGGGCGTCTTTGTGGACGGGCTTACCAGCGGCTATCCGAAGCAGGTGTTCTTCGCCAGCTATGGCCGGGCGCCGGGCAACCCGACGGAGTTCGGCTTTCTCACCACGGCCACGCCCGGTGCGGCCAACCAGGGCGAGTTTTTTGCCCGCCGCGCGGCGGCGCCGGAGTTCCGCCAGGCCGATGGCACCAACGCCCTGCCCGGCGGCATTTATTCGTCTGCGTCGCTGACCCTGGTGCTGACGAACGACACCCCTGGCGTCAGCATTCGCTACACCCTGGATGGTTCGGAGCCGACCGAGTTCAACGGCCTTGCTTACCTGGGGCCGCTGATCCTGACGCAAACGAGCGACCGCACCTGCGCGGTGGTGCGGGCGCGGGCTTTCCGGCCCGGCTGGCTGCCGAGCGGTGTGCGGACGCATACCTACGTGCTGCGGCAGCCCGCCGCCTTCACCAACGCACCGGCGCTGTTCCTTTCGGCCCAGAAGGACCGCGCGTTTTACAAGCCCTACGGTATCCTGGCCATCGAGGGCGGTTACTTTCACACCTTGTCCGCGCCGTGGGATCAGATGTGGATCGCCAACAGCCCGACCAGCTACAACGAAGCGCTCGGCAATGGCGCGCCGTTCGAACGCGAGGTGCACCTGGAATACTATTTCCCCCCGGCTTATTACCCGACCAATCAACAAGCGCTGCGCGTGGACGTGGGCCTGCGCCTCAGCGCCAGTCCGTATCAGCGTCCGCGCATGAGGCTGACGGCGGCGGAGGCGAGCTCGCCGTTTCCGCCGTCCGACGCCACGGAAAAGCCGAGCTTCAACATCTTCTTCAACGGCGATTACGGCCCGTCGAAGCTCGATTACAAGCTCTTCCCCAACTACGACATCAAGGAGTTCCAACACCTGCGCCTGCGCGCCGGCAAGAACGACAATGTCAATCCCTTCATCACCGACGAATTGGTCCGCCGGCTCTGGATTGATCTCGGCCACGTGGGGCCGCGCGGCTTGTTCTGTCCGCTCTACCTGAACGGGGTGTACAAAGGGATCTACAACCTGACCGAGCGCGTGCGCGAGTCGCTCTTCCAGGCGCATCTCCACAGCCAACTCGACTGGGACGTCTGCTACGTGGGGGACTGGGTGAACGGCGACGGCCTTGCCTACAGCAATCTGGTGGCGGCGCTCGATCGGGATCTCTCCGTGCTGTCGAATTACCTGGCGGCGGCGCAGCTCTTCCATGAGGACAATTTCGCCGACTACTACCTCCTCAACATCTATTGCGCCATGTGGGACTGGCCGGAGAACAACTACGTCTTCGCCCGCGAGCGCAGCGCGGGGCCGTTGGGCCGCTTCATCTTCACCGTGTGGGACGCCGAGGGCGCGTTCAACATCAACAGCTACTACAACAAGCCCACCAGCCACAACACCCTCACCGAACTGGCCACCAAGAGCGGCGATGTGCCGCGCCTGTGGCAGCGGCTTATCCTCAGCCCCGAGTTCCGGCTGCGTTTTGCCGATCGCATCCACCGACATTGTTTCAATGGCGGTGT
>DATLZF010000267.1:0-11368 GCA_035574135.1 Candidatus Methylomirabilota bacterium | reverse complement strand
CCCGTCTCCCGAGACGCGCGCGCCGCTGGAACAACGGCAATCGCCTTGCTCGCTCCGGGCGGCGCGGCGTCATGACCCCGACATGGCAAAACCGCGCCCCCCATCGGGCTGTTGCACCGCCCTCCGTGCCCGCCGATGGCTGGCCAATTTGACCCGACCTGCTACCTTGCCGCCGATGTTCAAACTTGTCTCGGCCTTTCAACCCGCAGGGGACCAGCCCGCCGCCATCGCCGCGCTCATCGAAGGGGTGCGCGCAGGCGCGAAGCATCAGACGTTGCTGGGCGTCACCGGTTCGGGCAAGACGTTCACCATCGCCAATCTCATCCAGGCAGTGAACCGGCCCACTCTGGTCATTTCGCACAACAAGACGCTGGCCGCCCAGCTTTACGCGGAGTTCAAGAGCTTTTTCCCCCACAACGCCGTCGAATACTTCGTCAGCTACTTCGATTATTACCAGCCCGAAGCCTACATCCCGCGCACGGATACTTTCATCGAGAAGGATTCCAGCGTGAACGAGGAAATCGAGCGGATGCGGCTCTCGACCATGAGCTCCCTGTTCTCGCGGCGGGACGTGGTGGTGGTGGCCAGCGTCTCCTGCATCTACGGCATCGGCAGCAAGGAGGACTACGAGGCGATGATCGTGCCGCTCCATGCCGGGCAGGCCATGACCCGCGAACAGTTGCTCGAACGCCTTGTAGCGCTGCTCTACGACCGCAATGACATCGAGTTCACCCGCGGGCGTTTCCGGGTGCGGGGAGACGTGGTGGAAATCTGCCCGGCCGGCACGGAGGACGCCCTGCGCATCGAGTTCTTCGGCGATGAGATCGAGCGGCTGACGCGGTTTGATCCCCTCACCGGGGACAAGATCGAGTCGCTCGATCGCGCGACGATTTTTCCGGCCAAGCAGTTCGTAACGCCGGCCGAGAAGATGAAGCGGGCCATCCTCTCGATTCGCGAGGAGCTGGGCCAGCGCATCGCCGAGTTCGAGAAGATGGGCAAGCTGCTCGAAGCCCAGCGGATCAAAATGCGCACGGAATACGATCTGGAAATGATGGAGGAGATGGGCTTCTGCTCGGGTATCGAAAACTACTCGCGGCACATCGCCGGCCGCCCCCCCGGCTCGCGGCCGTTCTGCATCATCGACTTCTTTCCGCGCGATTTCCTGCTCGTCATCGACGAATCGCACGCCACCGTGCCGCAGCTCGGCGGCATGTACGCCGGCGACATGGCGCGCAAGAAGGTGCTGGTCGAGCACGGCTTCCGGCTGCCCAGCGCACTGGACAACCGGCCCCTCAACTTCGAGGAGTTCCAGGCGCTCCAGCCGCAGACGATCTACGTCAGCGCCACGCCGTCCGAGAAGGAGCTCGAGTGGTCGCAGGGCCGCGTGGTGGAATTGGTCGTCCGCCCGACCGGGCTCGTCGATCCTGTGATCACCCTCAAGCCTCTGGCCGGCCAGATTGATGACCTGATCGAGGAGGCCCGCCGCCGCGTGGATCGCAAGGAACGCGTGCTCGTGACGACGCTGACCAAGCGGACCGCGGAGGAATTGACCGACTACCTGCGCGACATCGGGATCAACGTCCGCTACCTGCACAGCGAGATCGACGCCATCGAGCGGGTCGAGATTCTGCGGGCGTTGCGCAAGGGCGAGTTCGACGTGCTGGTCGGCATCAACCTGCTGCGGGAGGGACTTGATCTGCCCGAGGTATCCCTGGTGGCGATCCTCGACGCTGACAAGGAAGGCTACCTGCGCTCGACCACCAGTCTCATCCAGACGGCCGGCCGCGCCGCCCGGCATGTGAATGGCGAAGTGATCCTTTATGCCGACGTGCGGACCCGGAGCATCCAGAAGTTTCTCGCCATCTCCGAGTACCGCCGGCAGCGACAACTGGCCTACAACCGGGAGCACAACATCACGCCGCGCAGCGTCCGCCGCGCCGTCGAGGAAAGCCTGTCCACGCGCCCGGCCGGCGAGAAAGCCGCCGCCGTCATCAACGACGCGGGAGGAAGCTTCGACGTGACCGAAACCTTGCGCGAGCTGGAGGCGGAGATGCTCGAAGCCGCCAACCAGCTCGAGTTTGAGAAGGCGGCGCTGCTGCGCGACCAGATCGCGGAATTGAAGCGCCTCACCGCGGGCCCCGGCAGTGCGGAGGCGGCGGGCCAATCGTCTCGCGTCAACTACGGTCGGGGGCCACGGACCCGGAAACGGTCGCGGTGAGGGAGGAGTTCCTTGGGCTCACGTCCGTGGCCCAACATGCACCGGCATCAGCGCTTCCACCACGAGCTCTTGGCGCTCTTGGCGGAGGCGCGGGCACGGGACTCGGCACGGGCCTGGGCCTGGAAGGTGCGCACGAGCAGTTCGCTACGGGAGGCTTCCAGCTCCATGCGGAAGTCGCCATAGCTCGGGAAGCGCTCCTGGGGATGCTTGGCCATGGCGCGCACGAGGGCGTCGCTGGTGCGCTGACTGATCTCGGGGCGCACCAGATTGGGCGGAGTCAGCGGCGTGTGCACGTGACCGGCCACGACCTCCTCGACGGTTTCCGCCTCGAAAGGCACGTGGCCGGTCAGTGCATGGTAAAGGGTTCCACCCAGGCTGTAGAGGTCGGACAGGAAGTCCTCTCCGTGGCGTTGGATCTTTTCGGGCGCGACGTAGTAGGGAGTGCCCCAGATGGCCGCCTCGTATTCATCGGCGGCCTCCGTGTTCTTGGCCAGGCCGAAATCCACCAGCTTGGGCTCGCCGTATTCGTCGAACAGGATGTTGCCCGGTTTGATGTCGCGGTGCAGGAGGTTGCGCTGAAGGGCGGACTCGAGAGCGGAACTCATCTTGATCCCGACATCGAGCACGTTCAACTCGGGCACAAAGCCATCCCGTTCGATCCACTGGTCGAGACTGCCGTGGTCGGCCAGTTCCATCACGATGTAGGGTGCCCCCTCAAACTCATCGAACGAGTAGATGTGGATGATGTTGGTGTGGTTGAGCGCGGCCGTGGCCCGGGCCTCCTTGTAGAAGCCGTCGAGCACCTGCGGGTCGTCCGCCATCTCCCGCTTGAGCATCTTGATGCCGACCATGCGCTGAAGGTTCAGATCGAACGCCCGATAGACCGTGCCCATGCCTCCGGAGGCCACGATCTCGCGCAGTTCGAAGTGTTGAATGCGCGTGGGCAGGATAACCGGATGGCCACAGCCTTCGTGGCTGCACGGCACTGTCTCCAGCGGACTCAGGTTGCCGGGCAGGAAGTGCTTGGCTTTGCAGCGGCCACAGACAGCCATCCGCAACTGGGTGTTTTGGGCGTTGCTCACGACGGACACGGGTCAAGATAACAGCCGTCGTCAAACCCTCAAGTAGCGAAGTGGCCAGGGCGGTGCCTGAGAACCGCGGCCTGTGCGCTCGCCAACGATGGCCCCGGCATGATGCGGCCGGCCGGGCTACTCGGACAGCGACACGGCCCGACCCGGGCCCCGCAACGGATCGAGAATGCGTTCGATGCGGGCGTCGATGTCGTCCAGGTGAGCCCGAACGAGAGGATCGTGGGCCTTGGGCGCGGCCTTGACCACAGCGGCACGCAGGTTCTTGAGGCGGGCGCGGGCCAGACCGGGCAGGTCGGACGAGGTCTCCGTCCGCGCGGCGTGCGTGCCGAGCAACTCGACGTAGGCACGTTGCAGGTTCCGGCGGTAGAGATCGATGGCCACCGGATCGTTGTTCAACTCCGACCACAGGCCCCGGTCCAGGTCATCGAGCAGGGCGGCGGGAGTGTAGCCACCGTCGCCTTCCCGGGCGGCGTGCTCCGTCATCCGTTTGCAGCGGCTGTCGTCGAGCAGGGCGCTGAGATGCCGGCGCTGGCTGGAGAGAATGCGGTCCGGCGCGCCCCCCGGCTCGAGTCGTTGCAGGATGTCCGGTCGCACCAGGTTGACCGGTGTTTGGAAGGCGTGTTGGAGAAGGAACGCCACGGCCTCCCTCTGGCGGGCGCCGGGCACGGCGTGGAACACCTGGTTGGTGGTGCCGTACCACAGGTTGTGCTGCACCACGCCCCCCACCACGTTGACCACGTGACCCAGTTCACGATCCCGCTGATTGAGCAGTTGCGTGTACATGTTGCGGAGCAGGTCGTAATCCTCGCCTTCCTTGCAGGTCGCGCTGACGAGGTAGCCCGCGACGCGGTCAATGTTTTTCAACCCCAGCTCGGTGGCCCGCACCGGGTCGGACCCGAGGTCCTCGGTTTGCTGGGTCGGATCCACGGCGGGGTTGGGGTCACCAAACCGGAGCATGGGATTGGTGATCTGGCGGGCGACGATTTTTTCGAGCTCGGCTTTCTCCTGCTCGTAGGTGGTGGCGTTCTTGAATTCCCGGTAACCCCACTCGACGGCGAAGAAGTCGTAAGGACCGACCACCGGAATGAGATGGGCGCCATCGCCCGGTTGGGCCACGTAGTTGAAGCGCCCGTAATCCATGATGGAGGCTTCGGTCCCATTCTTGCGCGTAAACTCGGGATCGCGCAGTTGTTCGACCGTGTAGGCCGAGCTGGCCTTCATGTTGTGGGGAAAGCCCAGCGTGTGGCCGACCTCGTGGGCGACGACATAGGCGAGGAGTTCGCCCATCAGGTCATCGGGCAGCGGCAGTTTCTGCGCCCGGGGATCGCACGGTGAAGCCTGCACGAAATACCAGTCGCGCTGGAGCTTGAGGATGTTGTGATACATCAGAATGTCGGCCTCGAGGATCTCGCCCGTGCGCGGGTCGTTGACGTGCGGTCCCATCGCGTTCTCGATGGTGCTCGGCAGCCATTGGATGGTGGAGTACCGCGCGTCCTCGGCGTCCCAGTCCGGGTCCTCCTGTTCGGACGGGGCATCCTTGGCGAGGATGGCGTTTTTGAAGCCTGCCGCCTCGAAGGCCGGCTGCCATGCCTCGACGCCCTTTTTGATCCACGGCCGCCACTTGTCGGGTACGCCGCGGCCCACGTAGAAGACGATGGGCTTCTTGGGCTCGGACACCTCCGCGTCCGGATCCTTTTTCTCCAGACGCCAGCGGGTGATGTAGCTGATGTTTTTCACTTGGTGCTCGGGCGTTCCGTAGTCCTCAAACCCCACGCTGAAGAAGCCGACGCGCGCGTCATGCCGGCGGGGGCGCATGGGTGTTTCCGGCAACCGGACCATGCTGTGATGCAGCAGCACGGTTACTCCGCTTTGAGATGAATCTCGCCGCCGGGGCGCCGCCGGGAGGTTGGTCGGTCCGGAGCCACCAGACAGGTTGTAGGTCATCAGCACCCTGGTTTCGATGTTGTCGGGAAACGCCTTGATGGACTCGAGAAAGGAGCGGGAGCGATCCGCGCCCGAGGCCCCCAGGTGCGTCTTGGCGCTGAACTCGGATAGGTCGGCCAGAAACAGATCCGTCACATCGATGACGGCGGCCTGATTCGTGCCCCAGGCGGCGACGGGAAACTTGCGGATGACCGGCTCGAGCGAAGTGGCTTCGACCGCGTGCCGGATGGAATCGGTGCCGTTGGCTCGGATGGTAAATTTGACGTCCCGCAGGAGCACGTCCTTGTGGCGCAACTCCCACCGCACGACCCGGCTGCCCAATTGCGTGCCGCCGCCGTAACCGAACCCCGCCTGCGTGCGCGCCACCTGTGACACCCACAGCAGTTCGCGGCCGAACTCGTTGGTCGGAATCTCGAAGAACACCTTCTCGTCGATCCGATGCACCGTGAACAATCCCGGGTCCGACTTGGCCTCCTTGGTGATCACCTTCTCGTAAGGTTTGATCGAGTCGGGTTTTTTCTCCTCGGCACCGTCGGACCTGGCAGCGGCCGGGGCACCGTTGGTGCCGTTCTTGCCCGAGCCCGCTTTGGCCGATGCGGACCTGGCCACATGGTTGGTCTTCCTGCCGCCGACCGCGGACTCCTTGTTCGGCGCCGGGTCCTTCTGATTCGAAGCGCAGGCGGTCAGGAGAACGCACAACCCAAAGGTGATCATCCGGCATGGATTCATGACTGGCGAAGAAAGCGCCCGCCCCGGGAAAACACAAGACCAAAGCCGGAGCGGTCTGGGACTTCAGGGCCGCCAGCGCAGCGAGGGATTGGTCAGGAGGGGCTCGTTGTCGCGGAGGTTCCAATACTCCGTGTTGCGAAACCAGGCAGCATGCCCATCCACAAACAGGAAGTTCGCCCCCGCGCGATGCAGGTTCGTGTGCACAAACGTGGCCCGGCCCACGGCCGGCAGGTTCTTCGAGTCGAAGAGCCACACCAGCGCCGCCGGATCGGCCAGCGAGCCCAGACGGGTTGGGCGGTCGCTGGCGCCCGCGCCATCCACGTGCTCGTTCAGGCAATAATGAAACAGGTTGTTGCCGTTGCTGCGGCGCGGGTTGACCGGACAGAGCCAAATGGTCCGCCCCGGCTCCGCGCCCGCATTGGTGCGCCATTCCATCGCGTGGTAAGGCGCCAGCCCGATCTGGCGCGGCAACTGGATGTACCAGCCGTTGTTCGTGTGCGCGGCGGTCGGGTTGGCGAAGCCCTCGGGCGGCAGGAGATCATCGTGATCGCTGGCATAGAGGTGCGTGGCCAGGCCCCATTGCCTGAGGTTGTTCAGGCATCGCACGCCACGGACCGATCCCTGTGCGCGACTCAAGGCCGGCAGCAGCAGGGCGGCCAGGATGGCCAAAATGGCGATGACCACCAGCAGTTCAATCAGCGTGAACCCGCGGCCCGGTTGTTCAGTTGATTCCACCCCCTGTCTCCTCCCTTGCGTGGGTGAATGAAATCCGCTCTGAGCGGCGCTGGCAATCAAGAACTCCGCCACCCGCCGGAGGTAAGAATGCCCAATCGCCTCAGCCGGCCGAATCCCGCACCCAGCGTTTGGCCTTCATCTCAAAGCGGGGCAACGCGCCCGGGGCAACCACCGTCACCGGCACTCGCAGCGACAGCGCAGAGCGCAAGGCGGCTTCAAGTCGGGCCGCCAATCCGGCAGGATCTGTGACCCCGGGGGCGGGTTCGATCTCCAGGCTGAGTTGCAACAGTGCCTGCCGGTCGTGCAAACGCACCCGGTACTCGGCCACCTCTCCCCCTGCGAGAATGACCTCCTCAACAACGCGGGGGTAAACGTTGACTCCGCGAACCACCACCATGTCGTCGCTGCGGCCCAAAATACCGCCCTCCAAGGCAAGGTCGCTGCGCCCGCATTCGCACGCTTCGACCGGTCGAGCCCGCACCAGATCACCGGTCCGATAACGCAGCACCGGCGAACCAGGACGCCGCAGGGTGGTCAACACGAGCTCGCCGGTCTGCCCGGGCTCCACGGCCTGTCCGGTGGTGGAATCAATGATCTCGGCGAAGTAAGCCGACTCGATCACATGCAGCCGACCCGGATGAAGCGGGCATTGAAAGGTCACCGGCCCCACCTCGGTCATGCCGTGATGATCAAAAACGCGCGCACCCGGCCACAATTGCTCCAGCCGTGCCCGGATGGCAGGCACGCTGCCCCCCGGTTCACCGGCCACCAACAGGGTCCGCACGTGGGCAACGCTCAGGTCGATGCCTTCGCGCGCCGCCGTCTCAGCCAGATGTAGCGCATACGTGGGCGTGCAACACAACACCGTAGCCTGATGATCCAGAATCATCCGCAGTCGCAGCAAGCTGGAGAGCCCCCCGCCGGGCAGGCACCGGCAACCGCTCCGGACGGCCGCCTCGAAGGCGAGCCAGAAACCGATGAAGGGTCCGAACGAAAAGGCGAAGCACACCACATCCCCTGCCGCGATGCCGGCCGCCGCATAAACGGTTTCCCACTGGCCCAGCATCGCCTCCCAGTCTTCCGGCGTGTCGAGCCAGCGCAGCGGCGTTCCCAAGGTCCCGCTGGTCTGGTGGCAGCGCCGGTAGCGCTCGAGCGGCCAGGTCAAATTCGTGCCATAAGGGGGATGCGCCGCCTGGTCGGCGGCCAGCTCGGGTTTGGTGGTGAACGGAACCCGCGCGGAGAACTCCTCCAAGCTGGCCAGCGTCGGCGGTAGGGCGGCGGCGGACAGCCTCGCTTCATAAAACGGGTTCCGCGGGCGAATCGCGTCGAGCAGCGCCTGCAGTTGCCGAAACTGCTGTTCCCGAAGCGCCGGGCGCGTGGGGAAGTCGGCGGCGGACACGACAGGACACCCTCAACGCGGCTGGGACACGGCGGCCGCCATCGGCCCGGCGCTGAGCGGAGGCTTGCCCGGAGCCGGCGGCGCCGGCTTGAAAAACGTGACCAGGCAACCGCCGGTGGCCGCCAGCACAATGCCGAGATAAAACGGCCATCGGATCGATCCCCACCCTCCGGCCGGTGGATGAGCGATGATCGAGTAAATGGCGTTCACCACAGGGGCGCCAGCGAACACGATGGACATGACCACGCCCGGTTTGCCGCCGGCGCCGAAGGCCAGCAACACCCCGAACGCGCCGATGGCGCCCACGATGCCGGCCACCAGCGACCAGGCCATCCCTTTGGCCGTGTAGCCACTGAAGGCCGCGCCCTTGAGCATGAGCAGGAACAAAGGAGCCAGCACCGCGGTCAGGAAATACGCCAACCCGACGAACAGGAAGGCCCGGTACCGCGCCGCCGCCGGATCGCCCCCGGCCATGCTCGTCTGCCCGGTGTGAAGGAAGACGCCGTACACCCCCCACGAGACGACCGTCAGGAACGCGAACAGCAGCCACGTGGAACCGGCACCATGAGAATTGTCAGGCATGGCGCACAGGCTAATGACGCGCCTGCTTTACTTCAAACCCTTTGTCGGCCACAGTCCGGACGAACGGCCCCGTCTCCGGGCCGGCGTGCCGTTCATCGCGCCGGTTTCGGGACGCGGGCCAGAACCACGTCGAAGCCATGAAGTTTCTCCGCCTGTTGATCCTTCCGCTGGTGCTGACCGGTTGCGCCACCAGCACCATTGAGAAGCGGCGCGCCGAGCGTCTCGCCGCCTATCAGGCTTTTCCTCCCGACGTCAAGGCGGCGGTGGACCAGGGCCAGCTCAGAATCGGCATGTCCACCAATGCCGTGTACATCGCGTGGGGTCGGCCGTCACAAGTCCTGGTCGGCGAATCCAAGGAGGGCCGCACCATGACGTGGCTTTACTACGGCACGCAACTCCGGGAAATCCGCTACTGGACCTATCGCCCCTACTCCCTGCGCGGCGACTGCCACTATCCTTACCCGGGGGCGCCGTACCTGGCCTTCGACTATGTGCCCGAGAATTATGTCCGCGCCGAAGTGCAGTTCGCGGGCGACGTGGTCACTGCTTGGCGCAGTTTACCGCCGCCTCCGTAACGAGCCGCGCCCGCAATCGCGCCGAAGAATCCGGCGGGCCGACAACTTCTTTACACCCTCCGGCCGCGCGACTAGGCTCACACCATGTCAGAATTTGATGCGTCAGAGTTTGTGGACAAGGATTTCCAACCGGCGCGCAAAGCGGCCCTGTCCGCCGCCACTCTCGTGGCCTCTCCGGCCGAGTCTCGACGCGCCCCCACACGCGAAGAAGTCGAGGCCCGCGTCACCGAAATGCAGCAGAAACTGGCTGAATTGCGGCAGACCCAGCAGGAACTCGAGCGCGAGCGCGCCAACCTCGAGGAATTGCGCCGCCGCCAGGCCGAGTTCATCACTGGCCGGCAGGAAATGGTGCAGTCCCTCACCCGCGGCGTCGGCCTCCTCGAAGAGGCCGAGTTTGCCGCCCGACGCGACGCGGAGCAGATGGCCAAGACCCTGGTCGAACTCCGCGATGCGCTGGCCAAGATCCAGTCCATCCAGGAGGAAACCTGGACCAAGGACAACCTCACCATCGAGTTGACGCGCGCTTCGACCATCATCGAGAACGCGCGGATGGAGTGGAATGCGGCCCGGTTGAAGTTTCCCGTGCTGGGCGAGACCGAGAAGCGCGCGCCCGAAGCCTCGTCCGTCGGTCGGCCGGGCACACTCTCGGAGGCCCTCGGCGAAAAAAGCTACGCCGAACTGTGCAAACTGGGTCTCGCCCTCACGTGGCCCATCGCGCTGCCCGCCGTGGCCATCGTGGTCGCCCTCGTGTTGAAGCGTTGAGGCGGTGTCGTCTCGTCATGGGTCTGTTCAAGAAAAAGCATGATCCCATCGCCGAACGCGCCCGGGCCTTGAACGAACAGATCGCGGCGTTGGAGGCTGAGATTCAGCGGCTGGCGGCGCCCCCCCCCGGCGCCCGCGGGACAGGTTCCCCAGAACCACGCTTGCGTTCGACCACCGTCCCGCGGGGGCCCACCGTTCCAGCCCGCGTGGCGGCGCCTGCGGCGCCCCCCCTCCGCGAGCCGGTGTTCGAGCGCATTGAACAACACGGCCTCGAACGCGAGGAACCGGCCATCGCTGGCCACTACAACGACCTGGGCGTGCGCAAGTATGACCTGGCCGCCGCCTGGCAGCGCTTCAAAAACCAGTTCCGCGGCCCGGTCACATCCAATCCCAAACTGGTCAACTATCTGGCCGCCGGGAGCATCAAAGGACTGCGGCCGCTTCGGTACGAAAAGCGCGTCGCGCGCAACCGTTTCGTCGTGCTGGTCGCCTTCCTCGTCCTCGCGCTGTGGGGAACGATCTACGTGTACTTTCGCTGGCGTTGAAGCGGTCCGCGTCTGAGATGACAACCAAAACCATGCCGGCCGCAAAACGTCTTTCCGCACAACTGATCCCCGTGTCCGTTCCGACTTCGGCCGGCTGTTTCACCGCCCACTTCTCGAGTGCGGGGCTGGCAGGTCTGGATTTTCCGGCAGCGAACACCCCTTGTTACGATTGCCCGCCGCACTTGCGCGCGTGGCGCACACAAACGGCCGCCGCGCTCGAGCGCGCGCTAAAAGGGCAACCTCCCGGGGCCGGGCCGCCGCTCGACCTCGGTCGGGGCACGGACTTTCAGCGTTCCGTGTGGCACGTGCTTCGGACCATCCCGCCCGGCCGGACCTGGTCGTACGGGGAAGTGGCGGCGGCGGCCGGCCGGCCCGCCGCGTGGCGCGCCACCGGCAACGCCTGCGGGGCCAATCCCGTCCCGGTGCTGGTGCCGTGCCACCGCGTGCTGGCCAGCCGCGGCCGATTGGGCGGATTTTCCGCCGGACTGCACTGGAAGCGGCGGTTGCTGGCGGCAGAAGGAGCATGGCCGCGCGAAGGGGTGGCGGAGCTGCGGCCAGCAGACGGGCAAGCCCGCGAGCGTGCTGGCAAGCCGGGCAAACTATGAAGCGCTGAAGTTTCGCAGCAGATATTGCAACTGCTGGTTGCTCTGCTGTTGCGCCCGTTCCATGGCGACGAAGCTGGCAATGAGCCGCTCCCGCGTGGCCTGCACTTGGCGCTCCTGGTCGCTGATCTGCGTGTCGATGTCCGCGATCTGCTCGGCGAGCAGATCAAGGTGCTCGTCGATCGA
>DATLZF010000266.1:0-4026 GCA_035574135.1 Candidatus Methylomirabilota bacterium | reverse complement strand
GCCGGGTCTGCTCATCGAAGCGGCCTTCAAGTGGCACCTGAATCTGGATCACTCCTTTGTCATCAGCGACAAGTGGCAGGATGCCGAAGCGGCCCGGACGGCCGGGTGCACGTCGCTCCTGCTTGAGTCGCCATGGGTCGGACAAGTCCACCACGATTTCGTCCTGGCGAACATGGATGCCATCGCCGACAAGATTCTCCGGCTCAAGCAGCAGGTGGAATTCGTCTAGAAGCGGTTTCAACATCGGTAGCCGCCGAGCCGGAAATGTCCGGTTTGCCCGGGGGCGCATCCTTGCATCGGTGGCGACCCGCGAGCCGGATTTTGAAACCGCTTCTAGAACTTCACCCCCAGCGATGAGCGAAGTTGCAGATCGTTGCGACTGACCTGATTCGGCGGGTCGGTATCGTATTGGTCGAGGAGGGTCAGCACAAAGGAGAGCCAGGTGTTCAAGGAGAAGCGGGCGTTGACTTCAAGACGCAGCCGGTAGTTCTGCCAGTTCCCCCACGTCGGAAAGAACTCGAGCTTCTCGTCCACGATCAGTCGTGCATTGGGTTTGCACCAGAACTCCTGAGCGTAGCGGTGATGAAACCGCTCCGAGTCGGTTCCGTTCTGATAAAAATAAGCCTGGTAGTTGAAGCCGTACTCGGCGCGCAAGGTCCAGTTGGTGCCGCGAATCAGGTGAATGCCTCCCCCCGGGCCTTCCTCGAACCGCAGATCGATACGCCGAATCTCGTCGTAGCCCGCACCGCCCAGGTTGTAAGCATAGAGTCGCGAGTGGAATTCGTAGTCAGTCTTCATCGAACCATCCATGCGATTGGCTGACAGTTCGGCATCCGTTCGACCGTAGGTAAAGAGGTAGTCGAGGGTGTTGCGCAGCCGGCGATCGGTGAAGTTGAGCTTGAGCCGTCCGGTCAACAGTTCCCGGTCTCTCTCGCCCACCGCGAAGTCCAGGCCGATGAGGGCTTCCCCATGCCATTTCCCCGGGGCCAGCGGCGCGGGTTTCGCGGTCACGGACGCCGGTCGGGACGGCGGAGGCGAGGGGCCACCTGCGGCTGCGGCGGGAACGGAGGCGACAACGACGTTGGTCTCTGGTGGATCGGGGACGGGATGGGACAACAGGAGCCGCCGCTGGTGATGATACTCGGCCGGTGTGATGGTGCCGCGGCGGTAAAGCTCCAGAAGTGCCTGCTGTCGTTGCCGCACGTGTCCGGTGATGACCTGTGTGCCGGCTCCATCCGGGGGGCGGGCGGCGTTTGACGCCACGGCAAGATTGGTTCGTGCCACGGTTATGATGCCCAACACCGCGTTGGTGAGGACGATCCGGTCCGGCGTTTCGTCGAGCACGTGGCCGCTGAGTCGATCGCCGTTCTTGAGGTGGAGTACGACGGGGACCTGGGGTGCGTCAGCCGCCGCCGGTTCTGGTGGCGCGACAGCCGACGACAACACGAGCGCCAGCCACAGACCGTGCCGGAAACGCGGCGGGATCGGATCCACTTTTCTGGGGAACACGGCCTTCTCCGTCGGGCGTCGTTCGCGATCCTACGGTTTTGACTCCGGGATCTCGGGGGGAGGCGGGGGCGAGGGGGCAGCGGGTGCCGGGACAATTCGGCGTTCGCCCCCGCTGACCAGGACCCGGCCGTCCGCGCCGCTTTTGAGAGTGGGCCGGCTCGTCGTGTAGTCGTAAGTGTGCTGGAGAGCCACTTGGCCGTCGGGGGTGACGACGGTGTAGGCAAAAGTGCGGGCGCCGGTTTGGAACAGCACGTGCAAGTGGCTGTTCTTGTCCAGTTGTGCCTCGGGGCGTCCGAACGAGACGATCGGGCCCAGCGGAAACACCCGGAACACCAGCCGTTCCGGGGCATCGGTCAATCGGAGGTAGAGTTTACGTTCCTTGAAAAAGGGGGCCAGTTGGAGAGCATATTTGCGGACTTCCGGTTCGGCGTTGGCCCCCGGCACGCCGAATTCCTGTTCCCAGATCTTGCTTCCCTTCACGATTTCGAATCCCCGCGGCCGGCTGGTGAACTCGCGGCCCCATTTGGGGATTTTGACCGTCGCGCTCACGAGGTAACGCCCCGGCTGGCTGAGATCGAAATACGGCATCAGATCCACCGTGCGATGTGCGACCATCGCGGACTCCAACGAGAACGCTCCTTCGACCGGCACCGTGCCCGTGCGGGGTACGGCGATGCCGTCGCGGTTTTCCACTGAGAACGTGAGCCAGTCCCGGCCTTCTCCCAGTTGCAACTCCTGGCCGGAGAGGTTGGTAATGCGGACTTTGAGCCGCAGCGACTCGTCGCGGAGGAACTGCTCTTCCTCAAACACCACCTCCACGGAAACCTGCGCTCCCAGGCGCCAAGCCAGACCCAGCAGGAGCAAACCAGTCAGACAGTAGAATCGCATTCCAGCACTCTAGGTACGCTCGAAAGCGGGGCAAGCCGCAAAATGGAAGCTGCGGCAGGTGCCGTTTCAGCCCGAGGGCGCTCGACGATTTCGTGCCGGCGCGTCAAGGAGTTCGCGCAACCGGCTCAGCACCGCTTCGGGTGAGATCGAACGCAAACACTCCAGCGGGAGCGCCCGGGAGCAGGATTCCTTCATGCACGGCACGCAGGGCAGGTGTGTTTGCAGGATGCCGTCTCGTTGTCCGTAGGCACCGGTGCGACGCGGTTCGGTGGGGCCGAAGAGCCCGACGACGGGCACCCCCACGGCGGCCGCCACGTGCATGGGGCCGGTGTCATTGGCCACCATGACCGTGCCGGCGCGGATCCACTCCACCATCTCGAGCAACGAAGTACGACCGGTCAGGTCGAGACATCGCTCCGGACAGGCGGCGCGAATGGCTTCGCCCAGGCTGCGATCGGCCATCCCACCCAGCACGGCGAAATCCAGATCCGCATGTTCCGCGGCAAGCCGCCGCACCAACTGGACGAAGTGCTCGAGCGGCCATCGCTTGTTCCACCAGCGGGCGCCGGGTTGCAGCACAATGAGCCGCCGTCCGGCCGGTGCCCACTTCTCGCGCACGGCCGCTGCCTGGGGCTTGCGCACGGGCAGCCAGTCAAACGCTCCATGATTCGGAATGCCCAGCACGGGGAGCACCTGCAGATACCAATCCACGGCGTGAGTGTCCCAGGTGGGCCGGCGCACGGCGACGTCGTAAAAACAGCGTGCGCCCTCCCGGGCATCGTCCAGCCCGACGGTGAAATCGCCGTTGGCCAGCCAGGCGACGATGCCGCTGCGGGCGAGGCTTTGCAGGTCGATCACCCAGTCGAAGGCGTGGCAGCGGATCTCCTGCACGGTGCGCCAGATCTCCGCCCAGTTCATGGGCGACATCCAGCCGCGTCGGTCGAACCGGATCAATCCGGCCAGGTCCGGATCACCCTCCAGCAGCGGGCTCAGGCTGGTATCGATCCACCAGAACACGTCCGCGTCCCGCCGATGCTTGCGGATCAGTCGCAGGACGGGTAGCGCTTGGACGACGTCGCCCAGTGAACTCGGCTTGAGAATGAGAACTTTCAAAGCGGTGGGAGCAGGGTGAGTGGGGAGAGCCTGGTTGGGAGAGAGCCCGGCTGCCGGTTGGGATCCGTCCGCCGGCGATGGGCCGCCGCGCCTCGGCCCGGGGTCATTTCCCCAGGGCAAGCCGCTCGGCCAGGCGGGCGGGCAGGCCGGCTTCGAGAATCTTTTTTTGCGCTTTGGCGATGTCGTAATCCAGCCGCCGCAACTCGATGGTGCCCTCGTTCAGATCGTAGATGACGTAGGTGGCCTTGGCCACGCCATCGCGCGACTGGCCCACGCTGCCCACGTTGACGAAATACTTCTTGCCCGGCTCGACGCGGAACTTCGAGTAAGTGCCGCCTCGGACCATGCTGTCGCGCACGAAGGCCACCGGGACGTGGGTGTGTCCGAAAAAGCAGACGCTGGTGTTCTGATAGGTGAAGCTGGCGGCGGCGGCGAGTTTGTCGAACACGTAGCCCCAGCGCTGGGGCCCGTCGAGTGTGGCGTGCACCACCGAGAAGCTGGCGACCAGGCGGACGT
>DATLZF010000265.1:0-2288 GCA_035574135.1 Candidatus Methylomirabilota bacterium | reverse complement strand
CCGCCCGCCGCTGATGCTGAGCTTCTGCCCGTAGCCCTGCGACTCGCTGCGGCCGCCGGTGATGGCGTTCACGGTGCCGGCCTGGAGGTTGGCCAGTTCAATGAAGCTGCGCCCGTTCAGCGGCAGGTCCTGAATGGCGCGCTGGTCCACCAGGCCGCCAAGCACGGCAGTATTCACGTCCACCAGAGGCGCCTCGGCAGTGACCTCGACGCGCTCGGCCACGCTGCCCACCGGCAGCGTGATGTCCACCGTGGCCGCCTGTCCCACGGTCAGCGTGATGCCGCTGCGCGTGACGCTCTTGAAGCCGGCGTAAGAGGCGTCCACCTGATAGCTGCCCACCGGCAGGTTCTGCACGCGATAGCGTCCGTTGGTGTCGGTGGTCGCGGCCCGCGCCAGCCCCGTTTCGGTGTTCGTGACGGTGAGACTCGCCTCGGGAATCACGGCGCCGGTTTCATCACGGACCTGGCCGGTGATGCTGGCGGTGGTGGTCTGGCCCGCCAGGTGCGGCGGAGCCGAGACGGATGCGAATACCAGAAGAGCGGACAAGATCGCGACCGGAACAGTGCTCAATCCCCTCATGAGTTCCTCCTCCTGAGAGCCGCGGCGTTGTACCCGTGGCAAGGGCTCGCGTCCAGGAGCGCATCCACAAGCGTTGCGTCGGTCGCGGACGCAGGTTGCCATTGCGCCGGCGTCCCACAACCTCGGTTGCGATGAACCCTCAGAGCGGATGGTTTCAGCGTCAACTCTCTCTGAACTCGGGCCGGAGCAACGCGCAGGCGGCGCGGGTCGGCTAATAGATAGCCCCGAGGCGCCAGTAGAGTCCAATATGATTTGGGTGTTGGTCTGAGACGTTGTGCATATTAGTCGGCGTCTCTCGGCTCTGCCGGGGAGTCGCCTTCGAGGCTGACGGGAACGTGGTGGGAAGTGCCTGTGGCGGGCGTGGCACGCGGCGCTCCTTGGGGATCGCGGGCGGCCCGTGAATGCAAGACCTGCTATGCAATCCCGCTCCGGAGGAGCTGCTTTACCTCGTCTTCGCTCCCGAGTTCCCTTGCTCGGATGGGAGCAGGAGCCGGCGGAGCTGCCGATGCCCGCGCCGGGAGAGATGGGTGCCCAGCAGTTTCGGCGGTTTGCGGTCAGCGCCGGGGGAGTCCGTCGGAGATTCGCAGCGCCCCCGCTCGGCGATTGAAGGCTCCCCGCCAGTGGTCTTCGTTGCCGCTGAGCTGCTGCGAGCAGACTTCTGGAACCTGCCCGGCGACGCGCAGGAGCAAAGCTGCCGCGTCATCTACGGCGTTGGTTGCGGCGCCGAAACGAACGTTGCGCCCCCCACGGTGGCCCGCGAAATGATGTGTGTCAGGCACACCATTCGCCATTCCGCCATTCTTGAAGTGTTGTGCGCCGCGCACGAAGGGCTGAAAGTCCCGCAGTGTTTTTTTCGCGGCCCAACAGCGTTCCTAACTCAAACCAAGCCGTCTGTAACGACCTGAAAAATACGGGATAGCTTCAAGTGAAAGAATGGGCCAAAATAGGCGGAACTCATTGACGAAAAAAACGAGTTCCATCACGTACTTTGGTGGAGGCGGGGGGAGTCGAACCCCCGTCCGAGAAGGCCCCAGACGAAAAGCCTACATACTTAGTCGATTCGTCAGCTTCGCGACCGCTCACATCGAACCGACAAGAGTGAATGGCCGCTAGTCCGATGCGTCTCGCCCCTCCCTCACGGACCGAGAGAGAAGAGCCAGCCCGCAAACATGCCGCCGTCTTCCACCCTACGGGCGAAGCGGAGACGACGTCGCTGGCTTAATTAAGCAGCGAGGGCCAATTCATGATTGGCACTTAAGTTTTGTTCCACACGATTGCGGGTGCGTGGACCCCGGTATGCCTTTTCGCCCCAAACCTCCCCGTCGAAGCCGTTGCGCCCCCACGGGCAGGAGACAACCTACGTATTTATTTTACTGCAAGTCCCCCCGCTTTGCAGTGAAATTGTGTCCGCGGCACGACCGCGGCAGCGCCGGAGGGATCGGCTTCGGGGATGGACTCCCAGTCGTTCCGCCCGCAAGAGATGACACATTCGACACCGCGCGCAGAATTCGTTTGACAACCACCGGCTTCGGGCATTAATTTCCGTTCAGAAGCAAGAGGAGAGGACTGTCTTTGCAACTTTCGGAGGCGCGCCGCCTTCGAAAACCTCATGGAGGATGAGCCGGCTAAGCGGCGAGGATTGGATTGGGAATCATGGCAAACGGGGCAGGGGGATTGGAACGAGCCTTTGAAGAGTTGATCCGGCGGGT
>DATLZF010000264.1:0-3725 GCA_035574135.1 Candidatus Methylomirabilota bacterium | reverse complement strand
CGGGCGCGTGCATGCGTTGTCAATCTTGCGTGTAAGCACACGAAACCGGCCGGATGGTTTGGTGACCGGGCTGGTTCGGGTGGCGCGCATTGTCGGGAAGTGCATTGCGCAGGTCAAGGGTGGGTTCGACGATTTTTGGTTTCATATTTTCGCAGGCAGACTGTCGTCGCCCGGCCGGTTTCCGCCGGCCTTGCCGTTCACTCCAAGCTTGCCGCGCGTTTCCGGCCGCGGTGATACTCCGCGCCTCATTGACATCACGCATCACCAACCACGCACCATGAAAACCGTCCGCCTCGGCCTCGTCGGTCTCGGCAACATCGGCCGCTATCACGCCGGCTACCTGCTCGACAAAAAAATCTCCCGCTGCGAACTCGTCGCCGTCAGCGACGCCTACGCGCCCAGCCTGGAGCCTTACAAGAACCGGCCCGGCCTCAAGTGCTTCGCCAGTTGCGAGGAGATGATCCGCTCCGGCGCGATTGACGCCCTCGTCATCGCCACGCCGCATTACCTGCACACGACCCTCGGGATTGACGCGCTGGAAAACGGCCTGCACGTCATGGTCGAGAAACCCATTTCCGCGCACAAGGCCGACGCCGAACGGCTCATCGCCTGCGCGCGGAAGCACCCGAGACAGGTCTTCGCCGGCATGTTCCAGATGCGCGTCGAGCCGCGTTACCTGAAGATCAAGAAGCTGCTGGCCAGCCCGGAGTTCGGCCGCTTCGTGCGCATCAACTGGGTCATCACCGACTGGTTCCGCACGGAGGCCTACTACGCCAGCGGCGGCTGGCGCGCCACGTGGAAGGGCGAGGGCGGGGGCGTGCTGCTGAACCAGTGCCTGCACCAGCTCGACATGCTCCAGTGGCTCGTCGGCATGCCGAAGCGCGTGCGCGGCTTCTGCCAGCTCGGCCGCTACCACGACATCGAGGTCGAGGACGACGTGACCTGCTACATGGAATGGGCCAATGGCGCCACCGGTGTGTTTATTTCCTCCACCGGCGAGGCCCCCGGCACCAACCGTCTGGAAATCTGCGGCACCGGCGGCAAGCTGGTTGTCGAGGACAACAAGATGCGTTTCACCCGCAACGAGGCGGACATGATCGAGTTCAGCCGCACGTCCAAGAGCGGCTTCGCCAAGCCGGAGACGTGGAACTGCGAAATCCCCTTCGAGCCGGCCAACAACCCGCACGGCATCCTCATCCAGAATTTCGTGGACGCCATCCTCGACGGCGCGCCGCTCATCGCGCCTGGCGCGGAAGGGATGGGTTCGGTCGAACTGGCCAATGTGCTGCTCTTTTCCTCGCTGCTCGGCCAGATCATCGATCTGCCAATGGACGGCAAGGCCTGGGAAAAGAAGCTCAACGAACTCATCGCCAGCTCGCGGCATGAGAAGAAGGTCGTGGCCAGCACGGCCGAGGATTTCACAAAATCGTTCAACCGATAAACCGCAGGCGGCAGGCGCAGCGGCAATTCTCATTGTGACACGGCGAAATGGGAAGGGGTGACAAGTCTTGGGCGCGCGAAGGATGCCGTCGGCGTGTTGAAGGCGCGAGCAGTTGGGGCGGCAGACGTTTTGGGATTGGGAGGAGAAACACCAGGTGGCGTCCGGCGAGCCCGGCTTGCACCCTTCGGTTTCGCCCCACGCGCCGCCCCCGCCACGTGTCAAAATGAGCACTGCTGGCGGATCAACGCCAGATTCGCCAGCGGCGTCGCCGGGGCGTTGCTCCTCGGAGCTGACGCGCGCGGCGAGGCGGGAACTTTGAGCCGGTGGGCACTGAGAGAGCCGGAGGATGCTTTCCTCCGGGGCCGGGGAGCGCAAGAATCCCGTTGGGTGTCTGGCCCGAAGTTGCTGCGCCCACCTCCAATGGCTTCAGCCGCCAAAGAAATTCAACCCTGGTCGCGCGTCTGGAATAGTGCTGGCTTTTCTCGGTATTGCTGCTATGCAAGAGGAACATTGAATGAACCGCGAGCGGCAACTCGATGGAGGGGCAGGCAGGCAGCGGGGAAGGGTCGCTTTGATTGACAGGGAAAGTTGCCAGACTTGAAGTTGGCAGGAGATCTCCGGCGTTGCGTCGAGATTGACATCGCCTTGGCGCAAAAGGGTCTGAAACGCCGGTCGAACCGGGCGGGAACGATTGCACCGCCCAAAGCAAGGCAGCGCCGCATGAAGCACCGTTTCATTTGTCTGGCCGGGGTCCTGGCCGGTTGTCTGGGGATGTCGGCCAACGTGTGGGCCACGCATTTCCGGTTCGGAACCATCACATGGAAACAATCGCCTAACGATCCCTTGACCGTGGAAGTGACCGTGACGGAGGCGTGGCGGCATTCCTTTGTGGGGACGGGAGAACTGTACTATTCCTTCGGCGACGGGAGTTTTTTTACCACATCGGGGGCAACGCAGGTTGCGGTTTTGACGGACTTGGCGGGCGAGGAATACAGCGTATGGCGTTACACGACGACGCACACGTATCCGTCTTTCGGACAGTATGTCATCAGCGGCGAATCCTGCTGCCGCATCAGTTCGCTCGTGAACGCGGGCGACGCCAGCGAAAAGTTGACGGCCATTGTGGATCTGGTGGCCTCCAACACGGGGTCGCCCGTGGCAACCGTGCCGGTCATCTTGCAGATGACGGCCAACGCCAACAATTCCCTTCAACTGGCGATCGCCGATCCGGACGGGGACCCTTTCACCGTGCGCATGGCGACCTTCAATGAGTCGTACATTCCGACGGTGGCCACGGTGGGGAGCAATGTGTTGTCGGTAAGCCCGGCTGGCCGGCTCACGTGGAACACCACCGGGGCGCAGGAAGGCCAGAAATTCGCCGTG
This sequence comes from Candidatus Methylomirabilota bacterium, assembly GCA_035574135.1. GTDB lineage: Bacteria > Verrucomicrobiota > Verrucomicrobiia > Limisphaerales > DATLZF01 > DATLZF01. The sequence goes on along the minus strand of DATLZF010000264.1, from coordinate 901 downwards.
CAGGTGGTGATCGAAGAACATCACCCGAACACGGGATTCGAGGTGTCGGGGCAGACGGTGCTGGACTTCATCATTGAAATCGTGGGCACCTCCCAGAACCAGCCGCCGACCTGCACGGGGAATTCCGGGCCGTTCGTGATCCCGGTGGGCCAGGCGTTCACGGCGACGTTCACGGCGACGGATCCCGAGGGGGCGAATCTACGGGTCAACCACCAAGGGCTGCCGCCGGGCGCCACCCTCACTCCGCAGGACGGGTCCACGGCTGCTTCGCCGATGACCGTGACGTTCTCGTGGACGCCCGCCCAGAGCGACGCCAACACCTCGCACGCGGTGTTGCTGACCTTCACGGACCCGCAGGGTTTGCAGGCCGTCTGTCCGTTCGCAATCACCGTGACGACGAAGCCTTTCATTTACATCAGCGACGCCGCGGTCACCGAAGGCGATTCAGGCACAGTGAACATGGTGTTCGAGCTTACCTTGTCGGAGCCCAGTTCGCAGACGGTGAGCGTCAATTATGCCACGACCAACGTCACAGCGACAGACGGGGCTGATTACACGTCCGCCACCGGCGTCGTGTCGTTCGCTGCGGGCCAGACGACACAGGTGATTCACGTGCCGGTCATCGGAGACACGGTTTACGAGATCAACGAGACGTTCTTCGTCAACCTCAGCGGCCCGGTGAACGCCTTCCTCGGCAACAGCCGCGCCACAGGCACCATCGTGGACAACGACGCGGCGCCCTCCGTGGCGACGCTTCCCGTGATCAGTTCGGTCACCGACGTCAGCGTGGTGGAGGGCAATTCGGGCGCGACCAACGCCGTGTTCACCGTCCTGCTTTCCTGTCCCAGCCCGCAGATCGTCAGCGTCCGCTACGCCACCGCCAACAGCGGCGCCACGGCCG
>DATLZF010000263.1:0-2515 GCA_035574135.1 Candidatus Methylomirabilota bacterium | reverse complement strand
TCAGGTACGCCATGATCTTGACCAGTTCATCGTCGGTGTCGCCATGGCAGGCCAGACGCGGATATTCGGCAACGACGGCCACCCGGTCGCTCAGATTCAACTCCGATAGCGGCTTCCAACCTTCCCGGGTCAAGAAGGGGTGGTTCGCGGTGGCCTCGATCCAACGGCCGGTTTGGGTTTTCAACAAGTACAGTTGAGCAGGCTCGTTTTCGACAAAGGCCGAGGGCGTGAGCGGTCTCAACTGGCCCGCCTCCCTCATGCTCAGCACCGGCCCGGGATAGTCCCGGACGAGCGATTCCATCCTCATCAGGCGGCCATTGAGCGGGTTGGCCAGCAGAGAGTTGCCGCTGAGACACTTGCCGATCTTGGTTTGCCCGTAACACAGCACGGTCAGATCCGACAGGCTCGGCTTGGGCGGGGTTTTGGTCGTGGGAAGAATGGGCATCACAGTCTCCTTGGGTTTCAGAAAGCGGGTTGGGACGAGCCGGCTGGCAGGACTCGGAGTTCCTGGTTCGGGTCGGCGCGCTGGTAGAAGTTCTCGATCACGTTGGGATTGCCGTTAGAGCGGCACAGGGCGAAGTAGGGGCAAGGCCGCTGGTAGTTGAAGCAGAACGAAGTGTTCTGGTAGAAGACCCCACGGCGGCGCGCGTCGAGGAAGGCCTGCGTCAGCTCCCACAACTCGGCGCGCAACACGTCGAAGCGGTCGCGCGACAGATACAGCCGCTCGCGGTGGAACATCGCCGGATCCGCGTACTTCTCGGCCAGCCGCCGCTGGAAGTCTTCGTCGGACTCCGGCTCGCGCCGTCGGGCGGTCGTACGGCCCGTCTTCGACTTGGCAAGCAGCTCCGCGCGGCGGGCTTCGAACTCTTCCTCGGTCTCACCTCTGGACTGCTGGAGCCGTGCCTTGACGAGGACGTTGTAGAGGATCCCGGTGATGGGAATGCCAAGGGTCTGCTCGACGTAGTGCGCGTAGAGCGTGATCTGAAAGTCGGTCCAGAGCCGTTCGAGGTAATCGGAATCGATCTGCGAGGCGGTCTTGTGCTCCAGAATGAAATACTCGCCGTCGATGCGAACGATCCCATCGACCTTGCCCGCCAGGCGGAAGCTGCGCGAGGCGGCGCCCGTCGCCGGGTTCACAATCGGACCTTCGAAGACGTGCTCCAGGGCAACCACTTCGAACTCTTCTTCGGCGTAACGCTCCGCATAGGCCCGCATCATCGCGGTGGCTCGGTGCCAGTCGCGTTTCTGATCCTCGTCCTGCGCACGGGCCGCGCAGCGGCGGTCGATGAGATCAAGCATCCGCGACAGGTTGCGCTGGCCGTGCCAGAGTTCCAGGCACTCGTGAATCAGCGAGCCGAAGTGCAGGTTGCGGTCCCGTTCGAGCGGAACCAGATGCTGGAGATACCGCAGTTCGGCCGCCTTCCGGCAGTTTCGGAACTGGTTCCACATCGAGTAGGTGGTCACCATGGGGAAGGTGTCGTGCGTCATACCATCTGCCCCTCCCGAGCCAGGACCGCTGCCTGAGCAACCGTCAATTCCGAGTCCTCGCCGACCACGGCCACTACCCGCTGCCGCAGCATGAAGATGTGGTGGCGGCGGCGCTGATCGGCCGCAATCTGGACATCCAGCATCCGCAGGTTCGCGTCCAGGTCCGCAACCGTGGCTTGCATGACCGGGACCCACTCGCAATCGCCATTGAGCGGATTCGCGATATCCACGGGCACGGCGATCAAGTTGGGCATGTCAAACTCGGGAAGGTCCAGGCCGAGTTGCAGCCGCGCCTCGTTTTCGGTAACCTCGGCCGTCGTTTTCATGACCCGGCGCGCGAGGTCGAACAGCTTCTCCCGCGCGAGTTCGCGGCCCAACTCGCCGAATAAGTCCCCGTGCTGCTCAATGACTGCGTCGACGATGTCGCGGTTCAGGAAGCGCCGCCCTGCCGCGCAGAATTCGGCGACGGTTTCGCGGATGGCCTCATTCAATTCCGATCGTTTACTGGCTCTCATGGCGTTCGATCTCCTGGTTGATTGCTTCAAGGAAGGCAGCCGCTTTGCGGCAGGAACCGGCAAAATCCACGTCGGGAGTGTCAAGGCTGCGGATGGCGGCGGCGATGTCAGGCGCTGGATAGTTGCAAGTCGCGATGGCGCGGACCCCATCCAGAACCGCCATCGCCGCGTAGTTGCGCTCGACAATGGGCCGCTGCGACTCCGGTGTGGGCAACTGGTAGTTCAGATTGCGGTCGAGGATGGCCAGGCCGCTCTCCAACGCCTGGCGCCGCGCTTCAGCCGGCGTGGGCAGGTCCTGACGGCGCAGTTTTCGGACCTCGGCCTTCTTCTCTTCTTTGGGCAGTTGAGCAATTTCGATCTGCCGTTCCGGAGGCTGCTCGGCGATCAGGGCGGCGGCGCTGATCGACAGATCGCCGGAATCCATCTGAGCCAAGACTTCATCGACCGCGTTCTCGACAACCTTCTTGGCTCGCTCATACGTCCTGGGACTGTCGAAGCCGGCCTTGGCGGCC
>DATLZF010000262.1:0-3697 GCA_035574135.1 Candidatus Methylomirabilota bacterium | reverse complement strand
GTACATCCCCGCCGTCATCAGCGGCATCGAGGAGGCCATCCGGGGCGGCGTGGTGGCCGGCTATCAGGTCATCGACATCAAGTGCCAGATCGTCGATGGCAGCTTCCACGAGGTGGACTCCAACGAACTGGCGTTCAAGATGGCCGGCATCTTTGCGCTGAAGGACGCGGTGAAGAAAGCCGGGCCGATCCTGCTCGAGCCGATCATGAAGGTCGAAGTCACCACACCAGACGAGTATCAGGGCGACCTGCTGGGGGACATCAACCGGCGCCGGGGCACGATTACGGGGATTGACGCCAAGGCCGGACAGACCATTCTTAACGCCCACGTGCCCTTGGCGGAGATGTTCGGATACGCCACGGCGATCCGCTCGCTCTCCAAGGGGCGCGCCTCCTACTCGATGGAGCCGTTGACCTTCGAGCAGGTTCCGGCCCAGGTGGAGAAGGCCATCTTGGACACTGCGGCCAAGCGGCCGGCGGCGCGGACATAACGGCAACCATTAACAGGCAATTGTTCTTTCTATGGCTGGACAACGAATTCGCATCAGGCTCAAGGCCTACGACCACCGCGTGATCGACGCTTCGGCGCACGACATTGTGGAAACTGTCAAACGCACCGGAGCCCGCGTGGCGGGCCCAATTCCGCTCCCGACCCGGATTGAACGGTTCACGGTGCAACGCTCCCCCCACGTGGACAAGAAGTCCCAAGAGACCTTCGAGCAACGCACCCACAAACGTCTGCTGGACATCATCGATCCTACGGCCAAAACGGTGGACGAGCTCAAGAAGCTCAACCTGCCGGCGGGCGTGGACATCACCATCAAGATCTAACGCCTATGCCACTGGGACTGCTCGCAAAGAAACTGGGTCACACCCGCGTTTACAACGCGGAGGGTGTGCTCGTGCCGGTCACCATCGTTCAGGCCGGACCCAACCGCGTTATTCAATGCAAGACAGTCGAGTCCGACGGTTACGCGGCTGTCCAGCTCGGCTTCGAGGACCAGAAGGAACATCGACTGAGCAAGCCGCTGTTGGGGCACCTCAAGAAGTTCGGGGTCGCGCCGGTGAAGCGAATCAAGGAGTTCCGGGACTTTTCGAAGGAGGTCAAACCCGGTGACACCGTCGGCGCCTCCCTGTTTGCCGTGGGCGACTTCGTGGATGCCATCGGTGTGACCAAGGGCCGCGGCTTCGAGGGCGTGGTCGGCCGATGGGCCTTCCGCGGTGGTGACTCCACCCACGGGGCCAAAGGCTGGCATCGTCGGAGCGGCGCCATCGGCTGCCGTCTGTTCCCCGGGCATGTGCGGAGGGGCTTGAAGATGCCCGGTCACATGGGCCAGGTGCGGCGCACCACCCAGAATCTGGAGGTCATTCAGGTCCGCGACGCCGACAACGTGCTCCTGATCAAGGGCTCGATTCCGGGCTCCGAGGGCGACTACATCATCATTCGCGAGGCCAAGAAGATGAATCGGGAGTATGTCGCCAAGAAGAAGGCGGCTCTGGCCGCCCGGGCCAAGGCGGCTCCCGCCAAGGGCAAGACTGCGGCCAAAAAGTAACCCACCATGAAGCTTCCGGTTAAAGACATCCAAGGCAACGCCCAGGGCGAGCTGGAGATCGCGTTCTCTCTCGTCGAAGGCGGACGCGGCACCCAGGCCGTGCACGACACCATTGTGGCGTTCAACGCCGCGCAACGCCGAGGGACGGCCTGCACCAAAACGATGGGTGAGGTCGCCGGCACCGGCAAGAAACCCTGGCGTCAGAAGGGCACCGGCCGCGCCCGCGCCGGCTCCTTCCAATCCCCACTCTGGCGCGGCGGCGGCGTCGTGTTCGGGCCCAAGCCCCGCGACTTCTCCAAGAAGGTGAACCGACGCACACGACAACTCGCTTTGCGCAAGGCGCTCACGGAGCGGATCAAGAGCGGCGATGTCGTCGTTCTTCAGGATTTGAAGCTTGAATCGCCGAAGACAAAGGGCTTTGTCGCCTTGCTGGACCGGCTCGGGCTCAAGGATCAGCGCACTTGGCTGGTCGTGGATGCTGCCCTTGATGCCAACGTCCGCCTCGCCTCCCGCAACGTCGAGGGCGTGGAAGTGACCACCGCCGATGATCTCAACACCTACCAGGTGCTTCGTCCGAACAAGCTGGTGATCACCCGTGGTGCCTTTGAGAAACTGGCCGCTCGCCTGAAGGATTGACTCCGCCATGAACTCATTCGAGATCGTCAAGACCGCCCGCCTGACCGAGAAGGGCACCCGCCAAAGCGAGAAGCTCAACCAGTACACCCTGGTGGTGGACCGCCGGGCCAACAAAGTGCAGATCAAGAAGGCCGTCGAGGAGCTTTTCAAAGTCAAGGTGACGCGCGTCAACACCATGAACGTGATCGGCAAGCTCCGCCGCCAGCGCACCGCCGCCGCGGGCAAGGACCCGGACTGGAAGAAGGCGATCGTTACGCTGAAAGAGGGCGACAAGATCGTCCTCACCTGAACTCGGGCTCGGCCGCCGTGGGTTTGCGTTCCGCCCGCCTCCCCAACTTCGGGAGAGCGGGCGGGCCTTTTTCCGGAGGATGCCTTCGTGAGAACCCCGCCGGGGCGGCGGGGGGCCGCCGATTTCCCCACTTGGCCACGGGGGGGCCGGCGCGGTTTCCTTGACTTTGGGATGGCGTTTCCGGCGCCAGATGTTGTGCAATGCGCCAGTCCCAAACCGGACCATGCCGTGACCGACAAGCGAATCGAATGAGCCCAAACCTTGCACAGGCTGCCTCCCCGGCCGCCGCTGCCGGCGATCTGCAGGCGGTGGAAAACCTCAAGACGGCCGCCGCCCGCATCAAGACCGAACTGGCCAAGGTCATCGTCGGCCAGGAGGCCGTGGTTGAGGAAGTGTTGATCGCCATTCTCACCCGCAGCCACGCTCTGCTGGTGGGCGTGCCGGGCCTGGCCAAAACGTTGCTCGTATCGACGCTCTCGCAGACGCTCCACCTTTCCTTCAAGCGCATTCAGTTCACGCCGGACCTGATGCCCAGCGACATCACCGGCACCGAGGTGATTTATCAGGATCCGGGTGCCGGCACGCGCGAGTTCCGCTTTTTGCGCGGCCCGATCTTCGCCAACATGATCTTGGCGGACGAGATCAACCGCACCCCCCCCAAGACCCAGGCGGCCATGCTCGAGGCCATGCAGGAACGGAAGGTGACCGTGGGCGGGCAGGACCACAAGCTGCCCGAGCCTTTCTTCGTGCTGGCGACGCAAAACCCGATCGAGCAGGAGGGCACTTACCCGCTGCCCGAGGCGCAACTGGACCGCTTCATGTTCATGATCCACGTCGATTACCCGACGGCGGAGGAGGAACTGCAGATCATGAAACTGGCCACCGGCACCGGCGTCGAGAGGCCGACGGCGGTGTTGAGTGAGCAGGAGATTCTGAACCTGCAACAGGTCGTCCGCCGGATGCCCGTGGCCGACCACGTCTATGCCTACGCCGAAAAGCTGGTGCGGGTGACGCGGCCGAAAACCGGCGAGGCGCTGGACTTTTGCAAAAAATGGCTCACTTGGGGCGCCGGGCCGCGGGCCGGCTTGAACCTCATCCTCGCTGCCAAGGCCCGTGCCATGCTCCATGGCCGGTTCTGCGTCGCCTGCGACGATGTGGCGGCAGTGGCCTTGCCCATCTTCCGCCACCGCCTCATCCCGAACTTTTCCGCCCAGAGCGAG
>DATLZF010000261.1:0-2930 GCA_035574135.1 Candidatus Methylomirabilota bacterium | reverse complement strand
CCGCCTTCCGCAAGGGCCGCCACGAATGGCGGCGCAAGCGCCACTGGCTGGCGTCGTTCCTTCGGAGGGCACCGCGTCCATTGGCCCTCTTCGCAGCCAACGACGAGCAGGCGCTCGACGTGCTCGACTCGTGCGCCGCCGTCGGCATTTCCGTGCCGGAAGAGGTCGCCGTGGTCGGAGCCGAGAACAATCTGCTGGCACCGGATGCCATGCCCACGCCCGTCTCCAGCGTCGATACCAACCTTGAACTGTTGGGTTACCGCGGCGCCGCCCTGCTGGATGATCTCATGAACGGAGCGCCCGCGCCGGATACGCCGCTGCGCATTCCCGCCGCCGGTCTGGTGGTGCGCAAGAGCAGCGATCTGGTGGCGGTGAACCATGCCGGCGTGGCGCGCGGCCTTCGGTTCATCCTCGACCGCGGGCACGAACCGATCACCGTGCAGGATGTCGCCCGCGTGGCGGCCATGTCACCGCGCGGGCTTCACAAGGCGTTTTTGGAGCATCTGGGGCGCACGCCGGGACAGGAGCTGCATCGCGTTCGCATCGAGCGCGCGAAGCGGTTGCTGGCGGAATCGACGCACAAGATCGCCACCCTGGCGGGCCTGTGCGGCTACCGGAGCGCGAACAGTTTCGGCATCGCCTTCAAGCAGGCCACCGGTCTGTCGCCACGCCAGTTTCGCGAGGCACTGCTGGACTGAGGCGTCGCGGCGTCAGATCAGGATGTCCTTCACCACCTGCGCCTCGGCATCGACGCCGGTGAGTTTCATGTCCACGCCCTGCCACCGCACGGTGAACCTGCGGTGGTCGATGCCCAGTTGGTGGAGGATGGTCGCGTGCAGGTCGCGCACGTGCACGGGGTTCTCGACGATGTTGTAGCTGAATTCATCCGTCTGGCCATAGACCGTGCCGCCCTTGATGCCGCCACCGGCCAGCCACATGGTGAAGCAGCGCGGGTGATGATCGCGGCCGTAGTTCTCCTTGGACAACCCGCCCTGGCTGTAAATGGTGCGGCCGAACTCGCCGCCCCAGATGATGAGCGTGCTGTCGAAAAGGCCCCGCGCCTTGAGGTCCGTGATCAAGGCGTAGGTGGCCTGATCAATGTCCCGGCATTGCATGGGCAGGCGGCCGGCGGCGTTGGAATGGTGGTCCCAATTGTTGAGATAGACCTGGACGAAGCGGACGCCCCGCTCGACCAGCCGACGGGCCAGCAGACAGGTGGCGGCGAAGGTCCCGGGTTTCCTCACCGCGTCGCCGTAGAGCTTCATGGTGGCTTCGGACTCCCCGCGCAGGTCGGTGAGTTCCGGCACGCTGGCCTGCATGCGAAAGGCCATCTCGAACTGCTGGATGCGGGTGTGCGTTTCGGGATCGCCGACCTTGCGGTAGTTGATCTCGTTGAGGGCGTTCAAGCCATCGAGCTGGCGGCGGCGCAGCTCGCGGGGCACGCCCGGCGGATTGTTGATGAAAAGGATCGGGTCGCCCTGGCTGCGGAAGGAGACGCCGGCGTGCTCGCCGCTGAGGAAGCCGCTGGACCAGAGCCGGGCGCTGATGGCCTGGATTTGCTCCTTGTTCGTCGGTTCGGCAACGAGAACCACGAACGTGGGCAGATTTTGGTTGAGCGAGCCCAGTCCGTAGCTGACCCACGAGCCGATGCAGGGCCGCCCGCTGACCATGCTGCCGGTCTGCATGTGGCAGATGGCCGGTTCGTGGTTGATGGCTTCGGTGTGCATCGAGCGGATGAAGGCCATGTCATCGACACACTTCGCCGTCCAGGGCAGCAGCTCGGTGTTCATCATGAACCCGTTTTGGCCGGCGGGCTTGAATTCCCATTTCGAGGGCGCGATGGGAAACCGCTTCTGGCCCGAGGTCATCGTGGTCAGCCGCTGGCCCATCCGGACCGAATCGGGCAGGTCCTTGTCGTACCAGTCCTTCATCACCGGCTTGTGGTCGAAGAGGTCCATCTGCGACGGCCCGCCGACCATGTGCAGGTAGATGATGTTCCTCACCCGCGCGGGGAAGTGAGGCAGCGTCGGCCGCGTCGGGGTGGTCTCTTCGCCCCACAGTCTCAGTGTGGGGCCGAGCAGGGAGGCCAGGGCCGCGTAACCGAGGGCATTCTTGCCACGCGCGAAAAACTGGCGGCGGGTTTCGTAGCGTACGAAGTCTTCGACAATGTTCATGGGCGGGCAGGGGCTATTTGTTGAGCACTTCATCCAGATTCATCAACTGGTTGGCCACCATCGTCATGGCAGCGAGCCGGGGCGCGGGCAGCGCTTCGCGGGGTTTGGAATCTCCGACGGCCAGGAATTGCTTTGCGGCCTCGGGTTGCTGCTCGTAGAAGGCCTGCATCCCGGCCAGCGTGCGTTTCACGACGGATGTTTCTTTGGCAGTCAGCGGGCGGGACAACAGGCGCAACGCCATCGTCTGAACCGCTTCGTCGTCCGTGCGCCCGGTGGCGAGGGCTGTTTCGGCCAGCCGTCGGGCCGCCTCGATGAATTGTGGGTCGTTGAGCGTGACCAGGGCCTGCAGGGGCGTGTTCGTGCGTTCGCGGCGCACCGTGCAGACCTCGCGGCTGGGGGCGTTGAAGATATCCATCGAGGCGGGGGGAGCTGCTCGCTTCCAAAAGGTGTAGAGACTGCGGCGATAGAGTCCATCGCCGGTGTCGGCTTTGTATTTCTTCGTGTTGCTCTCTGGCATGGCCACGGCCTCCCAGAGGCCGGGCGGCTGGTAGGGCTTGACGCTGGGGCCGCCGACCTTCTCGACCAGCAGGCCGCTGGCGGCCAGGGCGTAATCACGGACCATCTCCGCGTCCATGCGGAAGCGCGGCCCGCGAGAGAGGAACCGGTTCTGCGGATCCTTCTCGAGCTTCTCCGGCGTGGTGATTGCCGCCTGGCGATAGGTGGCGCTCATGACGATCTGCTTGAAGAAACGCTTCA